>CALKVB010000335.1 GCA_937996605.1 uncultured Oxalobacteraceae bacterium
ACGAGATAGTACAAGGTGACTGGAGTTCAGACGTGTGCTCTTCCGATCTGGTATGAAGCGGTTTCAGAGCATGAAGGCCTAAAGTTAAAGAGGGTTGACGTCAAGCGTTACGCCAAAGTGATCGAAGAGAAAAAAGCCAAGGAAACGTCGTATCAAATCGAAATGTCGGATTCGCTGAAAGCCGCAAGTGCACAAGAAGAGTCTGCTGTTTGGCTTTACTATAGTGTCGCCAAAGTCAACAATTTGAAGGAGAATAAAGTTCCCGCTGGTGCCGCATCGAATAGCAATGCGTTTCAAATCGAACGCGATGCTTGGCGCAAGGTATTTAGCGATCCTGAATTTAAACCGAGTTTGCAGAACCCCTTGCTTCTCGCGTTACAAAAAGCCCATAGCGATAATCAACTGGACGCGGCGATCTTTGTATTTTTCTTTGAAGATAGTTTTCGCAGCGAATTCGAGGAATGGAAGAAAAAGCATCCACTCGCTTTACAAAAATTCGTTGAGCGCTATGCGCTGCGCCCAAGTTTCACCAAGAATTGATTTGTTGGGATGCGTGTTTAGATTTGTTTTATTGAGATCAATATTGAGGCTTAAATGAGATCGTTTGCTGCGAATTCACTGCGCAATTATCATTAGCCACAGTGGTGCCATCAAGGCAAAACCCACGGTAGACATAACGATGGCGGCACTGGTTTCCGCTTCTAGGGTTTGGTAGCGCTGTGCAAATAATAGCGTATTGCTACCACAAGGCAGTGCAGCACCGAGGGTAACCACAGCCAGTTGCACACCGTTCAAATGTAAGGCATAGCGTGCTGTCAAAAATACGGCAAGTGGCATTAAGCACATCTTGCCTATGCTGATGAAGATCGCTGGTTTGACCGAACCCTTTATGCCGTGATGTGCTAGCGATAAACCTATCAACAGCAAGCACAAAGGCACGGTGCCTGAACCCATCAACTGTAAGGTTTCATCGAGTGGTTGCGGTAAGCTCAGACCCAGTAAGTTAAAAGCGAAACCAGATAGTACGGGCAAAATAATTGGGTGAATAATGATATTGCGTGCCGTTTGTTGCAAGGTCTTCGCTAGGCTTTGTTGGCCGCTATCGAGGTGTTGGCGTGCGATATCAAGCTCGACCAACAGCGTGCCTGTGCCCATCAAGAGTAGCGCATGCAAGCTAATGATGGCGACATGAATCGACAGCCCTGTATCGCCGTATAAAGAAGCGATTAATGGTAAGCCGACCTGGACGTTATTGCCGAAACTCAGGCTTAAGGCGCGCACCGCTGGCTTGGCGACCTCCTCTGAATTGAGTTCGGCGCCCTCGGGTTTCTTTTGCATCAGGCGTTGCAACACATAATTGAATAACAACCATAACATCACAGGAACAAAGAAGGCGGTTAAGGTTTGCCAAGGCATGTGTTGCGCATCGATTCTGGCGGTGGCGCGAAATAGTAGTGCGGGTGCTAATAAGTAAAAGGCAACAGCAGATATCACACGTACAGGCTCAGGGCCACGTAGCATCGAGGTGCGGCCTGCCCACCAGCCAATCGCAACGATCAGAATAAGAACGAAAAGCTTGAGGAAAATGGCGAGCGACATAGAATGGCGATGCGATAGCGGGGGACCGTAAGGCATTATGATGCCACAACGATCTTGCTTGCGGGTATCACGATGTGCAAGGCAAATCCGTCTGGGTTTGATTCCCTTGCCATTCAAACGTAAAATGCCAGCTTTCCAAGTAATCCCATTTTTGAGAATCGAGTACCAGCATGACTGATAACGCTAAACCTGCATTTCCTGATCGCCTTTCGGTCGATCCACGTAGCAAGTTCTACGTCGCTGAAATTTTTCAATACGATGTCGGTATTCTGCTGAATGGCAAAGAACGCATGGGTGTAGAAGAATATTGCATCAGCGAAGGCTGGATCACGGTACCAGCCGGCAAAACGCTTGATCGTAAAGGGATGCCGATGATGATTAAGGTGAAAGGTGTAGTTGAGCCTTTCTATCGTTAATTTTTTGAGTTTTTCAACAAACATGGCGCGACTTCTTGTTCGCGCCATTTTTTTTAGTCTGTACGCTGAGATTTGAACCGTTAATTTGTTTTCGAATGACGGGCAAGCAATGTCAGAGACCATGCTTTCGCGCTTTCGTAGTCATCGAAAAAGGCTGATTGACTTAGACCATCATAGGTTTTTTGGAAGGCCCATTCGACGATGCCACGTCCCGCCACGTTAGGCCTAGCCACTAGTACATGGGCGATACAGCCATAGTGTTGCACACTATTTTTTATGACTTTTCGTAATGCATCCATGGCTTCTGGTGTCGCTAACATTGAGCCAGAAATCATTGCCACGGCGACCCAGGGAGCTTGGTCTTTCAATTCTTCACAGAGGGGAATCGCGGCAGTCGACCAATCGCGAATAAATTCAATATTCCAAGGGCCAACCACTTCGGAGACTAATAGACGACCGTCGAGGTAGATTTTGTACTTGCCATGCGGCGGAAAAGATTTTGCCATAGCGCGTGAAGAGCCTTAAACGATAGAGTTCAGTGTTTAGAGGTGAACTAACTTGCTTTAGTGCTGAGCTTATCTTACCAGTATTGTTTGCGAGCCGCTCACTTAGACTTACTCAGACTTACTTAGATCTAGCTGGTAGAGTTCGAGTATGGGCTTGTGCTTCGAGTTTGTCGAAACTTGAGCGCATTGTGGCGATGGCTGTGAACCGCTGTTTTAAGTATTCGCTAAGCCGCGGCTGCTGTGCGGTTGCCGCATTAAACCGAATGTGATGATCGGCGTGAGTGTGGGCAGAGAAAGCAGAACCACGCATCAATAATATCTGGTTGCGGTAAGCATCTTGCACTAACAAATCGATATCTACACCATCGGGCACGGTACCCCACAAAAACAAACCGGCTTCGCCGAGATGCTCGAAGCGCATGCCAGCCTCACTAAGCTGACGAATGCTGATATTCCGGGCTTGCATAATTTTTCGCTGCAGGCGATCCAAATGTTTGCGCCAATTTCCGGCTTTCAGGACTTCTAGCAAAATGTACTCGTTTAAGGCTGGTGTAGTTAACACCGAGTGAATTTTGCTACGCATCAGCACCTTCAGTAATTGCGGTTCAGCAGCGATGTAACCCATCCTTAGTGCGGGGCTGAGTGCCTTGCAAAAACTGGAATAGTAAATCACACCGTCTAAACCCGATAAACTCGCCATGCGGGTGCTGTGGGCAGGTTGAAAGTGGCCGTGGACATCATCTTCGGCAATTAATACTTGGTACTGTTTGGCGATATTTAAGACTTGGTGCAAATTGGCCGCATTGCTACTCCAGCCCGTGGGGCTATGCAAGGCTGATTGCATAAACAGTAGGCGCGGACGATGTTGTCGACATGCCGTTTCAAATTCGTCTAAATCGAGGCCATCGGGGCGACGTGTGATAGGAATTAGTCGTATCCCATCTTGCAGGAGGCGGCTAAACATCAAAAAATAACCGGGGTCTTCGACGAGTACAGTGTCGCCCGCTTGTAAGAAACTTCTGCAGATTAAATCGATGGCATGGGTACCACCAAAACAAGTTAAAACGCGACCAGCATCGGCGGGGATTCCTAAGCCGCGCAACAGTATTTCAATTTGTTCGCGAAGCTCTGGCAAGCCTTGGGGCGGACAGCGTGAGGCCATGCCAGCGCTGCTATTGTGTAAGGCACGTTGAACTGCAGAGGCAGGTACGGCGTCTTGTAGCCAAGTTGCAGGCAAGGCACCGCTACTTGCCAGTAATACGCCTTCGCGTTGATCGTTCGCTTGTTGTGCGAGCCAGATCGGCTCTTGTTCCTCGCCCGCCTCAATACTCAAAGCATCAGGAACTTGTGGGCTCGATTCGGATTGGGCACGTACAAAAAAACCAGCCGTACCATGCGTGTCGATTAAGCCTGCTGCTGCTAATCGATCGTAGGCAAGTACCACAGTATTGGTGCTCACCGCGAGTTGATTCGCCAATTGCCGTATCGACATCAGCTTACTGCCGACGGCAAGTGCTTTTTCATTAATCAGCTTGCGTAATTGCAGTTCGATTTGTGCAGACAGCGGAGTAGCAGAGGAGCGGTCAAGATTTAACATGCATTTAGTGTATCGCAAAAGCCTGCTTAGAGGTCATCGTAAAAACAGAATGGCTAGGACAAATAAGGCCGCTGCCATGGTCCAGTTAAACAGGCGATGCAGTTGAGGGTTCCGTAGCAGATGTCGAATCGACACGCCGAATAAAGTCCACACGATGCTGCATGGCGTGCCTAAGATACAGCCGATAACGGCGATCAGGATCGCACCTGTCCAGGGATTGAGTTCAGGCGGCATGAATACTGAAGCAAGCGTAATCGCTTTGACCCAACTCTTGGGATTAAGGGCCTGAAAAATAGCCGCTTGCGAGAAACTGACGGGTTTGAGTGATTCAACATCGTTGATGCTCGCGCCACTCAGTTGCCACGCCAGATAAATGAGATAGACCGAACCCGCAATTTTTAACACCTGTTGAATCAAGGGAAAACTTGTAAATAGGCTGCCTAAACCGACGCAGACGAGTATGGTTTGCGCAAAGATTCCGATTTGTATTCCCAAGATTGTTGGTAGTACACGACGATAGCCAAAATTGGCACCGGAACTGGCGAGCATGATGTTGTTAGGCCCAGGTGTGCCGGACATGATCAAACAATACGAGGCTAAGGGCAAAAGCTCGGAGAAAAAGCGGTGAGAAAACAATGACATGGCGGTTCCCTATTGATTGCAGGCGATGTCATGCAGTGTAGGGTGCGCATTTGCAGCTCACAAGATACAAGCCTGTAGTCTGTGGTACACGCTGTATCAGTCCGCTGACCCCTACAGTTGAAAGCCTTAACCGCGTTGATCGATGCTTGGATTCCGACTTCGGTGACACGCGATCTGTTCCAGCGCCCAGCTTTTTGCGGTCTGATAGTCATCAAAAAAACCAGAGAGGCAAAGCCCTTCGTACACTTTGGCGAAAGCGCCTTCAACCAAACCTTTTCCGGCGACGCCTTGGGCTGCGACCACGATGTGGGCAATGCAATCAAATTGATTGACACTGGCGGCAACCACTTTACGCAAAGCCTCCATCGCTTCAGGTGTTGCCAGCATGGATTCTGACATGATGGCGATCCCTGCCCAAGGGCCATCTTCATGCATCTCGATCGAAAATGGAATGGCCGCGCGCGCCCATTCTTGTATCAATTCCTGATTCCATGGACCAACGACTTCGGTGACCAAAACTTGGCCGTCGCGGTAAAGTGAATACTTGCCGTGAGAAGGAAATAGTGGTGCCATGTGCAAACTAAAGGTGAATGATGCGAGGGTCTAGCTGACCGGACTGCATCATCTTAACAAGAGTGGCAAGTTTGTGCTTGTGTATTGGCAAAGGCGAGGAACTTTGAACCGCGAAATGGGTCTGTTGATGCGATGAAGCGCACGCGTTTTTCCACGTGGCAAGTCTAAATCTTTGCGTGCTCTTGTATAAAGTCTAGGCATCAGGAATACTGCGCACGCAATGCGATGATGCATGCATGTTAAGCACGCAATGCTAACATCGTAATCAGGTTTTGGAATTTCAATGTTGTAGTAAGAGAAAAATAGACTATCTCAAGGGACACACCAATGAAGAAAAAATTATTAGTCGTTGCCGTGTTAGGGGCAATAGGAACCGCAGCCAGTGCTTTGCCTGTGCTCGCGCAGGCCGCTGAAAACAAAACGACGGTCGCAAAATCGAACACTTCCGCTGCCACAGCCAGCTTGAAGATTGAGTACCAAAAATTCACACTACCTAATGGCTTAGATGTCATATTTCATATCGATCGTTCAGATCCTGTAGTCGCTGTCAATCTAACTGCGCATGTGGGTTCAGCACGTGAGAAAGCGGGCCGCACTGGCTTCGCCCATTTGTTTGAACATTTATTGTTCTTAGAATCTGAAAATCTGGGCAAAGGTGGCCTCGATAAAATGACGGCGCGTATCGGTGGTTCTGGCGCGAATGGTTCCACTTCGCAAGATCGCACTAACTATTTGCAAACCGTGCCCAAAGACGCTTTAGAAAAAATGATTTGGGCTGAAGCCGATAAGCTGGGTTGGTTTATCAATACCGTTACCGAACAAGTTTTGGCGAAGGAAAAGCAAGTCGTTAAAAACGAAAAACGTCAGAGTGTGGACAATAATCCTTACGGCCATACTTCCTACGTGATCGATAAAGCAATGTACCCGGCCGATCATCCTTACAATTGGCAAGTGATAGGCTCACTTGAAGATTTGCAAAACGCGACGGTCGACGATGTCAAAGAATTTTTCCGCCGTTGGTATGTACCGAATAATGTGACGCTCGTCCTTGCCGGTGATTTTGATCCTGTGCAAGCAAAGAAATGGGTAGAAAAATATTTCGGCGAAATTAAGCGTGGCGAAGAAATCAAATCTTTGCCAAAACGCGCTGGCTTTGTGAAAGAAACAGTCAAGTTCTACCACGAAGATAATTTCGCACGTGTACCAGCCTTGACCATGGCATGGCCAGCGGTCGAGCAATTACACCCTGATTCTTATGCCTTAGAAGTGTTGGCCGAGTATCTTTCACGCGGCAAGAAAGCGCCGTTCAATCAAGTTTTAGTCGAAGACAAGAAATTGACATCGAATGTCAGTATCGGCAGCCAAACTTCGGAGTTGGCCGGTCAGTTTATGTTGAATGTGCGTGCCTTCGATGGTAAGTCTTTAGATGAAGTGGCCGCAGCCGTGAACGAAGCATTTGCTAAGTTTGAAAAAGAAGGTATCTCTGAGAAAGATTTGAATCGCATCAAAGCTGGCCAAGAAACGCAGTTCTACAATTCACTCTCCAGCGTATTGGGTAAATCTTCGCAACTGGCGGAATACAACTACCTCAATGGCAATCCAGCTTATATCGAACAAGACATCAAAAACGTCTTGGCAGTGACACCGGCCGATGTGATGCGTGTATATCAGAAGTACATCAAGGGCAAGAACTTTGTCGCTACGAGCTTTGTACCGAAAGGTAAATTGAACTTAGCTTTGAGCGGCTCAACTAAAGCCGAAGTGGTGGAAGAGAAAATCGTACAAGGCGCTGAAGATGCAGTTGATCCGAATATCAATGCGACCTACACCAAGACGCCTTCTAAGATTGATCGCAGCAAAGAGCCACCTTATGGCGCAGCTGCTGATGTGAAAGTGCCTGCGGTATGGGAGAGTAAGTTAGCGAATGGCATGCGTGTGTACGGTATCGAAAATAAAGAAGTGCCGTTGATGCAGTTTGAAATTGTCGTTGCTGGTGGCCTGCTATTAGAAGACATCAACAAAGTTGGCGTTTCTAACTTGATGGCGCGTTTGATGACCAAGGGCACCGCTAAGAAAACAGCACAAGAGTTAGAAGAAGCGATGCAACAACTCGGTGCTACGATCAATGTCTCTGCACGTACGGAAGATGTACGTATCAGTGTGAATACTTTAGCGCGTAATTACCAAGCGACTTTGGCTTTGGTCGAAGAAATCTTGTTGCAACCCCGTTGGGATGAAAAAGAATTTGCGCTCTTGAAGCAAAGTGTGTTGAGCCAAATTCGTCAACAAGAAGCAAATCCAAATGCGGTGGCAGGTGCTCAGTTCGCGAAATTGATGTACGGTCAAAATAATATTCGCTCACGTAATCAACTCGGTACCGCTGAGACGATTAATGCGATTAGCTTAGATGACTTAAAGGCTTACTACAGTAAAAACATGGCGGCTTCAGTGGCACGCATGCATGTGGTGGGCGCGGTACCTAAGACTCAAGTCACGGCTTCCTTGCAAAGCTTGGGCAAGCAATGGCAAGCGGGTAAAGTTGAGCTGCCAGCACCTGCAGCAGCACCGAGTGTCGCAGGCGGTAAGGTGTATTTCTACGATATTCCTGATGCAAAACAGTCGGTCTTGCGCATCGGTTATCCAGCCTTGGCGGTAACCGATAAAGATTACTACCCTGCTTCTGTCATGAACTACATTTTAGGTGGTGGCGGTTTTGCTTCTCGTCTCACGCAAGAGCTGCGCGAAGGCAAAGGCTACACGTATGGTATTAACTCTAGTTTTAGCGGCAGTAAGAGTGCCGGTGCTTTCATGATTGGTAGCGGTGTGCGCACCAATGTCACCTTAGAATCGACCCAGTTAGTCAAGAAAATCCTACAAGATTTTG
>CALKVB010000336.1 GCA_937996605.1 uncultured Oxalobacteraceae bacterium
ATGCGTGTGAGAAGCCAGACGCTTGTCACAGGTATGCGTGAAACACGGGGATGGGCGCCGGGTCGTCAACTGTATTTTGCGATGCAATTCTCACGTCCTTTCCAGAGTCGCGATATTCAAAACCGAGAAGATGGTGTGGAGTACCGCGGTTTCGCGGGGCCTGGTAGCAATGGTAAGGATAAAGTCAAAATAGAAGGTAAAGCCATCGTCGCTTCATTTGATTTTGGTGTGCCTACCGATCAAGCAGTGATGGTGAAAGTGGCGATTTCGGCAGTCAGTGAGGAAGGGGCGATCGCTAACTTACAAGAAATGCCGTCTTGGGATTTTGCTGGGGAACGACACAAAGCGAGTGAAACGTGGCATCAAGCTTTATCGGCGGTGCAGATTGAAGCTAGGCCAGAAATGCGCACCATGGCGTACACCGCGCTGTATCACAGCATGATGGGCCCTAGTTTGTTTATGGATATCGACGGTCAATATCGCGGTCCAGATAATCAAGTTCATCAAGCAAATGGATACCGCTTTCATTCCACCTTTTCTTTGTGGGACACCTACCGCGCTTTGCATCCTTTGTTAAGTTTGATTCAGCCTGCGCAACGTAATACCGATTTTGTAAAATCCTTGGTCGCTTCGCAGCAGCATAGTCCTGATGGCATCTTGCCTGTGTGGCAGTTCCATGGTTTAGAAACCTGGTGCATGATCGGCTATCACGCAGTTCCTGTGATCGCCGATTTATATATGAAGGGCATTACTGATTTTGATGCCGATGCAGCTTTAACTGCAATGGTGAAAAGTGCGGAATATGGCCCTTACGGTGGCTTGCAGCACTATATGAAGTATGGCTATGTACCGACCGATCTTGAGCCAGAAGCGGCATCTAAAACAGTCGAGTATGCATTTGATGATTGGACCATTGCGCGTATGGCCGAGAAAATGGGTAAGGCTGACATCGCTAAAAAGTTCTATGCGCGTGCGCAGAACTATCGCAATGTGTTCGATGTGAAAACTGGTTTCATTCGTGCTCGCAAAGCGAATGGTGAATTCCGCGTGCCGTTTGATCCCACCGTTTCCAATTTTGGTAGCGATTATACGGAAGGCAGCGCCTGGCAATATTCTTGGTATATGCCACACGATAATGCGGGCTTGATTTCTATGCTTGGTGGTGAGGCCGCGGCGATTGCCAAGATTGATCAAGTGTTTGACGCCAAGGTCGATGAGAAGATCTATGCGCACATGGAAGATATCTCGGGTCTGATTGGTCACTACGCTCATGGCAATGAGCCCTCCCATCACGTTGCATACCTCTATAACTATTTTGGCGCGCCATGGAAAACACAAGCACGCTTACAGCAAATTGTAGATAGTCAGTATCAAGCGAAAGCGGATGGTTTGTCAGGCAATGACGACTTAGGGCAAATGTCTGCCTGGTTGGCATTCACGAGCTTCGGCTTTTATCCTGTTGCACCAGGAAGCAATGAATACATTATCGGTCGCCCTTTCCTCGATAAAACTGTATTGAATCTTCCCAACGGTAAACGTTTTACGATACGCGCGGAGAACTTGAGCAAGACCAATATGTATGTGGCGAGTGTGCGTTTAAATGGCCAAGCCTTGCAACGTAATTTCATTACGCATGAACAAATTACAGCAGGCGGTGAATTGGTGTTTGTGATGCAAGCCAAACCGAACAAGGAGTGGGGTAGCGAGAAGGGGGCTCGTCCGTACACGCAAACTAGTTGGTGAATCAAGTCAATACGGTTTCGTTGCATTCAGGGGAAGATGAGGTGTTTAGCCATACAACTTCCCCCTGCATATCTCTGCTTAGAAGCTATGCTCAAGATTGAGACGAAGGTAACGATACGGTTTGGTATCATTGAAACGCCAGATAGTACTCTGAGGTTCGAAGTATTGGCTCGCTGTTACTTGCTTTCGTTTGAGTATATTGTCTACTGAAAAACGCAGTCTCGTCTTCGATGATAGTTTCCACATCGCGTAGACATCCATATCCACTGATGGATGACTTAAATTGCGTTGAAGCTCACTAATCAGAATTGGGTTCGCATCTTGGTAGCGTAGGCTTGTGCCGATATTTAGAGTTTGATCTTTGGTCTTATAGTCCACACTCACATTTGCATTCAGTGTAGTTGGTACCAATAAATTATCAGGTTTAGGTAGATAGGATACTGTTGACCACGTGCGACCAAGGTAAAAATTAAAGTCAATATCAGGCACGTCCTTCACGAAGCGCTTTAGTGGAAATTGAGTTTCTACACTCAAAACTTTTGATAGACCTTCACCCGCATTCGCATATTGACGCCACCATGTATTCTCCGAGAAGCTCAGTTGCATTCGATGGATATCGGTGATCTTGCGAACGACCGCCTTGATGCTATAGCGGAGTTCTTGTTTGTCGTTGTGTTCAAATGAGCCTTGTAGTGACCAGGCGAGTTCTGGCTTTAGTGATGGGTTTCCGCGAAGACTAGGATTTTCGATTGAGTTATTGACGACGATGAATTTCGGGGAGATTAAGTAGAAATTCGGTGGCGCTTTATAGGTTCTTGAAATGCCGAGACGAATGCGCTCAGTGTTGTCGTCATTGAGCTGCCAAAGCGTTTGTGCGATCGGGCTCCAAACACTGGACGTATTCTCCGCACTTGTCTGCGTATTTCCTTCACTTTTGACCTTCACCCCTTCCCAGCGTAAACCGAGATAGACCGACGAATTCTTGCGAAACTTCCATTCATCCTGAGCGAAAAAGGCAAGATTATCGATCACGGATTTTGTGGTCTGCAAACTTTCTTCGCCATTTAGATTGTTGGCATAGGTATCTAACTGAAAACGTCGGTCTTGGCTACGTGCGCTTGAGGCGTTCCAGCCCGCGACGATGTCGTGCTCTTCGCTGCTAGGGATCGTCAATTTCAAACTGCTATTGATCCCACCGTTGTTCATGTGGGTGTTTGTCGATCGAATAAAGGCCAGCTGTTGTGGGCGACTAAAGTTCATCTCGTTGCCATGATAGTTTGATAGATATCCGCTAATGCCAAGGTTGAAGTCGAGTCTAACGTCTTTGAAAATTTGATCATTAATTTTGATTGAGCTACTGCCACTTTGACCGCGTGACTTTGAATTGCTTCGGGTTGATTGAATTGGATACTGCCGCCCCAGAATGAATTGATAATCCTGGGTAGAGTTGTCTTCGAATTCAACCGCAGAGAGCGAGGACATGGAGCGAATACTCAAGCCATCTTTATTTTTGTACTGCACAGTTGGTGTAACAAATAATTGCTTCGAACGCGCATCTCCACCTGTCTGTCGGATATTTTGTTGAATTAATTGGCCGAGTTGATCATATTCTGAGCTGGTGTTTGTTTGTGGGAAGCTGAAACCAAACTCGGATGCTCTTAATGATATGGAATAGGATAGGTCCCCACTTTTGTCTGAGCTCACCCATTCCGCACTCGGCGTCGTGTTTTCTGTATGCGTCAAGGAAAATTTGACTTGTTGCTGTGCCGTACGAGGTATCTTTTTTAAGATGATATTGATAGTTCCGGCCACACCTTGACTGCTGAACTCCGCGCTGCCGAGTCGATAGATTTCCACCCGTTCGATGGTGCTCATCGGTATATCATTGATGTTGATGCCGCGTGGTGGCTCGCCATCGACTAGTACTTGCGTGTAACCAGCACTCATACCCGGTAACTGCATCACACCCTTGACTACCGTGACACCAGGCACGCGCTTCATCGCTTCGGCGATATTGGTATCACCATATTTGATGAGTTCAGCATTGGTGACGATCGTTTTAGCAGCGGCGTCTTTTCGGCCAAGTTCGACTTCGGTTTGCGCTTTGATTTCCACCTGTTGCGTCTTGACTGGCTCAGCGTCTTTTTTTGCGACCTGTGGTGTGACCGTGTCGTTTGGTTTTGCTTTACTGTCTTGGCCTAAGCTCGTCAGATGAGTCAATGAAAATAGGGATGCAATGGAAAGGCTTATCGTGCTGCGGGCAATTTGGCGCATAAAGAATTGTTTTTTATGGTTTTCAAAAAACAAAGATTCTCTATGGAAGGTATATTTTTGTCAATTTTTTTAAATGTGCAACTTCGCCCCAAAAATTTATTGTGTTGCAGTCTTCGTCACGGTCATTTCTTGTGGATTCTTCTCGGCAAAAGAGTGGATGGCAAACCTTAGTTCCTAATTCATCTCATCCATGATGTCGTCACTTAAATGCTCAATCTGCCCCCATTGAATCAACTTGAGTTTGCCTTGATCAAAGCTGAATCGATTGATACTGGCATTGAAAATGGTGACGGCACGCTCTGCGTTTAAAGGCAAAGCAGTCGCTTCGCGCCAAGCACATTCCAATACGCCGCCGTGGGCGACTAAGGCGATGCGTTTGCCAGCGTAAGCTTGTGCATAGTGCTGAATGCAGCTGATAACGCGCGTGTGAAACTCACGTATGCTCTCACCGCGGTTTCCACTGTCATCTGGTTTGGCTGGAAAGTGAAAATCAGGATCACGGCTGCGCCATTGCGCATACGCTTCTGGAAAGAGTTCTGGCAATTCGCTATATAGCTTGCCTTCGAAATCACCGAAACAACGCTCGCGTAATTGGGCATTGACTTGTAATGGTGCCTTTTGCAGCTCTGCAATCGCTTGTGCTGTTTGCATCGCTCTTTGCAAATCGCTGGAAACAATCGCGTCAAGCTTCTCGTTCTGTAGATGCGCTGCGAGGGCTCTTGCTTGCCTTTGTCCTTCTTCATTCAACGGAATGTTAAGGTGCCCTTGTAGTTTGCGAACCGCATTCCACGCAGTCTCGCCGTGGCGTATTAAGAGAATTTCAGTCACGAGCTTTTCTTTGTTTTGGTTTGCAGCCAAAAGGTGACGGGACCATCATTGGTCAAACTCACTTGCATGTCTGCACCGAACTGTCCGGTTTCGATTTGGGGATGTTGTAAGCGAGCTTGTGCCACGAAATAGTCGAATAATTGTTTGCCTAAAGCGGGCGGTGCGGCAGGCGTAAAAGAGGGGCGTGTGCCAGATTGTGTGTCGGCCGCTAAGGTAAATTGCGGCACCAGCAAGAGACCACCTGCCACGTCTTTGATACTGCGGTTCATTTTGCCTGCTTCATCGCTGAATACACGATAGCTCAATAGCTTACTGAGTAGCTGTTGCGCATCCTGTTCGGTGTCTTCACGTTCTGCGCAAACCAATACCATCAAGCCTTTGTCGATGGCGCCCACCACCGCGCCGTCGACTTCGACTTTGGCATGGGTCACGCGTTGTAACAGCGCGATCATGCGGACAAATGCACTTTGGCAAATTTACGCTTTCCGACTTGTAAAACGACAGTGCCTGCTTGCACTTGTAAGGCCTTGTCGCTGATCACGGTACCATCAATGCGCACGCCACCTTGATCAACCATACGCATCGCTTCAGAGGTGGATGCGCATAAATTAGCTTGCTTCAATAATTGAGCGATGCCAATTGGCGCGCCACTGAGACTCACCTCGGGAAGGTCATCTGGAATGCCGCCTTTGGAACGATTGACGAAATCGGCTAAAGCATCTTCGGCCGCTTGTTTATTGTGGAAGCGGGTCACGATCTCTTGTGCAATCGCGACTTTAATATCACGTGGGTTTTGGCCTTCGGCTACTGATTTTTTGTATTGCGCGATTTGCTCTAATGAGCAGAAAGACAGCAGATCGTAGTAACGCCACATCATTTCATCAGAAATGCTCATGACCTTAGCGAACATGGTGTTGGCCGGTTCCGTGATCGCGATGTAGTTGTTCTTCGATTTTGACATCTTCTCAACGCCATCCAAACCTTCGAGCAGCGGCATCGTCAAAATACATTGTTGTTCTTGGCCGAAGTCTTTTTGCAATTCACGGCCAACTAACAAATTAAACTTCTGGTCAGTACCACCGAGTTCCAGATCTGCATGTAAGGCCACGGAGTCGTAGCCTTGCATTAGTGGATAGAGAAATTCATGCACGGAAATTGGCGTGCCTGCTTTAAAGCGTTTGGTAAAGTCATCACGCTCCATCATTCGCGCCACGGTGTAACGCGATGCCAGTTGGATCATGCCACGTGAGCCTAAGGCATCGCACCATTCTGAGTTGTAACGAATCTCGGTTTTGCTCGCATCTAATACTAACGAGGCCTGCTTGAAGTAAGTTTGCGCGTTTTCTTCGATTTGTTCGCGTGTCAAGGGTGGACGCGTAGCATTGCGGCCCGAAGGGTCACCGATCATGGAAGTAAAATCACCGATCAGAAAGATCACGGTGTGACCGAGGTCTTGTAGTTGGCGCATTTTGTTGAGTACCACTGTATGACCCAAATGAAGATCAGGCGCAGTTGGGTCCAAACCTAGTTTAATCCGCAAAGGTTTGCCGCTTTGTTCACTACGAGCCAATTTTTGCGCGAATTCAGATTCGATCAAGAGCTCGTCCACGCCGCGTTTAGTCACGGCGAGAGCGTGTTGGACCGCATCGGAGAGTGGCAAGAGTTTGGAGGCGGTTGCTGCTTTGTCTGTGGATTGTGGCGAAGTCATGGTGATGTTTCTATTCAATGTTCGTTGGTTTTACGTAAGCGAAGGTTGGATCAACAAAAAACTAAGTTTATGTTAATTCAACTTAAAACTAAAATAAGGTGGAGTGCAAGTTAGAGCAATAACATTATTTGCTTCGCGCGAAGCATCAACAGTTGCTTGCATTATTCGCCATTTGCTTTACAATCAGGCGACCAATTTGAAGCCCCACCTTAAGTTAATAAAAAATAAAAAGGAGTGGGTTTGCTAACACTCTATTCGCAGCGTTCCACCAAGAGCTGGCTGTGAAACCTTAATTTTAACTTATTGCATGCGTTTATCCGATAAATTCCGCCATCTAGCTGCAACTACGCAAGTTAAAGCCCAGGAAGTGATTCATTCAGCAGTGCAAAATGTACGCGCCATGCGTCCATCTCGCGTGATTTCCTTTACAGCTTTGTTCTTTGCCGTTTGTGCGGTCGGCGCGGTAGGTGTTGCGCCTCTGGCACCAGATGCCTCAAACCTTCCAGTTAAAACGATCTTGCAAGAATTACCATTGCCTTCACTTGAAGAACAAATGGCAAAAATCATCTTGCAACAACAGCACTTCATCAAAGAAGAAAAGATACAGCGTGGTGATAGTTTGGCTTCACTTTTGCAGCGTCTTGGTGTTGATGATGTTAAAGCGACCAATTTTATTAAAACTGATACAACGGCCCGCGCCTTGGTACAAGCCCGCGCTGGCAAGGCGGTGCGCGCTAAAACCACTGATGATGGTTTGTTGGAGTGGTTAAGAGTAAGTGTGCAAGATGATGGTAATAAAGGTAATAAGACTTTACTCATCGCTCGTGACGACCATGGTGAGTTCAAAGCAGAAGAAATCACCGAACAATTTGAGCGTCGTATCGAAATGAAGTCGGGAGATATTCAATCTTCTTTGTACGTTGCTACAGACAAAGCCTTAATCCCAGGGGCGGTGGCTGATCAAATTGTTAAGATGTTTGAAACAAATATTGATTTCTACAAGTTGCAACGCGGTGACTACTTTAACATCGTCTACGAGACTTTCTGGCAAAACGGCGAGATGGTGAAAACAGGTCGTTTGTTGTCGGGTGAGTTTAGAAATGCAGGTAAGTTATTCCAAGCTGTTTGGTTCGACGAAGGAGCCGGCGAAGGCGGGTACTACAGCTTCGATGGTAAGTCCCTCAAAAAAGCATTTTTGAAATCACCTTTGGAGTTCTCGCGTATTTCTTCAGGTTTCTCGATGCGCTTGCATCCGATTTCAGGAAAATGGAAACAACATAAAGGTATTGATTTTGCGGCCGTGACACGCACACCAATTCGCGCCTCCGCTGATGGTACGATCGATCACGCTGGTGTGCAAGGTGGTTACGGCAATATGGTGATTATCAAACATTGGAATGGTTACAGTACCGCCTATGGTCACATGAGCCGTATCGCGCCGAATATGCGTAAAGGTGCGCGGGTAATGCAAGGTGAAGTCATCGGTTACGTAGGCTCCACGGGTTGGTCAACCGGGCCGCACTTGCATTATGAGTTCCGTGTCAATAATGAAGCACGTGATCCTAATTCTATTAGTGTACAAAGTGCAGCGGCGTTAGCTGCGAATGATATGCCTCGTTTCCGCACGGTAGCAGCAGATATGGAGCATCGTTTTACCTTGTTACGTCCAGAACGCGGATCAGCGGCTCGAGTGGCAGTACGCTGAGGCAAATGGCAATCAGCACGATCAAAGCCGAACCACGTGTTCGGCTTTTTTATTCGAGATTGAGAAACCTGTGAGTGAGCTTACTTCTTCTTTATACCTAGGCTTGATGTCGGGCACTAGCCTTGATGGTGTCGATGGCGTGTTAGTGCATTTGCCTGAAAAAGCAGGGATGCCGATGCAAATTATCGCCAACGCACATATCCCTTTTGATAGTGAAATACGCTCGCAAGCTTTGGCTTTGCAGCAAAGCGGCGACGATGAGATTCATCGTGAGGCGCTATTTGCTAACGCGGTGACACAAATTTATGCACGATGTGTTGGAAAGCTGATGTTGAGTGCAGGTGAAAACAAGGTGCAGGCCATCGGCGTTCACGGGCAAACCATACGACATCGACCAGAGCTAGGTTATACACGCCAAACCAATAATCCCGCTTTGTTAGCAGAGCTCACCGGCATTGATGTCATTGCTGATTTTCGTAGTCGCGATATCGCTGCCGGCGGCCAAGGCGCACCTCTGGTGCCCGCTTTCCACCGGGCTATTTTCGGTGCCCATGGTAAATGCAGAGTGGTGGTGAATATTGGCGGCATTAGTAATATTAGTGTGCTACATGCCGACGGCTCAACTATCGGTTTCGATACGGGGCCTGGTAATGTTTTGATGGATGCTTGGATAGAACGACACCAAGGAAAAACCTATGACGCGAACGGCGAATGGGCAAGCCAAGGTGAGGTGAGCCAGACTTTACTTGCACGACTTTGTCAGGAAGCCTTTTTGCAGTCACCACCACCGAAAAGTACAGGGCGTGATCTTTTTCGTATGCAATGGCTTGATCAAGTATTGCAGTCTTTTGCAAGTGTTTCGCCTGTCGATGTGCAAGCGACTTTGTGTGCTTTTACGGTTAACACAATTGTGGATCAGATCCGTTTATACGCCTCTGATGCCAGC
>CALKVB010000337.1 GCA_937996605.1 uncultured Oxalobacteraceae bacterium
AGCGAAACACCATGCATTTGTTTCGTCCCCCAAGGCGTTGCACAGCAAAGTATCGAAAGCTTTTTTGGAACAACCGCAGATGCAGGCAAAACGCTGACAAAAGGTAATCTGCGCCTACTTGTAATTCCATTTGTGCCGCAAAATGATTATGACAAACTGCTTTGGGCCTGCGACTTCAATTTTGTGCGTGGCGAAGATTCATTTGTTCGAGCACAGTGGGCGCAGCGCCCCTTTGTTTGGCACATTTATCCACAAGACGAAAACCTGCACCATAAAAAGTTACGTGCATTTCTCAATATCTTTAACCCTGCGACCAGTGCGCTGAAAACTTTGAATCTCGCTTGGAATGAAGTACAAGATCCTGCGAACTGGTACAAGCTGTGGAAGCAAACTCAATGTGAATGTCCACAAATACAGCAAGAGAGCGAGCTTTGGGTACAAAAAATGCACAAAAATGGGGATTTAAGCGCAAATTTATTGAAATTTGCTCGGACTTTAAGGCAAATTCGACCGTAAAATGCGGTAAAATGTGCGGTTAATTTTTGATGTGTTTTTCCAATTTGATCAAAACTGAGCTTGCAAGACTGTATTGCGGTATGGACAGCAGGCAGCAGATGATTTTTAAGTAACCACCTTTTTATTTATATTCATTATGAAACCTGCAAAAGAAGTCCGCGTTGGCAATATCATTATGGTTGACGGCAAACCTTTCATCGTTCTGCGCTCTGATGTCAACGGCTCCAGCCGTACTGGCTTCACATACAAATGGAAAATGAAAAATCTGTTGACGAACAGCCCGTTAGAAAACGTATTCCGCGGCGATGATAAGTTTGACGTCGTTGTGTTGGACAAAAAACCAGTAACCTATTCTTACTTCGCAGATCCATTATTCGTATTCATGGATGCTGAATACAATCAGTACGAAATCGAAGAAGAAAACTTGGGCGATGCATTGCACTACCTCAAAGACGGCATGGAATGCGAAGCTGTTTTCTATGATGGCAAAGCGATCTCCGTAGAATTACCAACCACAATCGCTCGTCAAGTGATTTACTCTGAGCCAGCGGTTAAAGGCAACACATCGGGTAACGTCTTGAAAGAAGCGAAAATCGAAAACGCAATCGAAGCAAACTGCCATATCGTTCAAGTTCCATTGTTCGTGAGCCAAGATGACATCATCGAAATCGATACACGTACAAACGAATACAAGCGAGTAGTTCGCAACTAATTCGCGTTACACATATTAGATTTCAGTCTAATTTCAGCACTTAAAAAAGCTGCATCTATCGACTTAGATGCAGCTTTTTTTCTATAACAAGCACAAAAAAATACAATAAAAACAAAATAAAAAAACACTTTAATTTCAATGTTTACTTGAAACACTCCATTACCTAGCCTATTCTACTGTGAAGCTAAGTCTTCTTCGAAAGGAAAACTTGTATGGCAACTGCCCCCCTCTCATCCTCCAATACACGTGAAAATTTGTTAGCCAGTAAAGCGAACAAACAGAATGAGGTAAAGTCATTCATTCCGAAATTACGAGCAGAAGAAGATCAAGTCAAACAAGCTGCACCTCCGAGTGCACCACCCCAAACACAAAAAGTTGAGGCTCCCAAGCCAGTGGTAAATTCCAATGGACAAGTCACTGGAACCTTAATTAATACTAGTGCCTAGTACTGTACCAATCCAAATACAAACTCTTGTGTTGCCGGCTTAATTAGCCGGCTTTTTTATGTCGAGCGATCACTGATCCGCTCCTAGCACTACGCAAAATAGTACATCAATAAGATTAACAATCTTTAACAAGATCAAGTGAAGCTACAAACATCAACTGAAGAGCGAAATTTTCTAGCACCCACCAAAAACAAAAAGCCACTAGGGAAATTCTAGTGGCTTTCTCGATGTTTTTTTGATCAAAAAGGCGATAAGATAATTTACTGATTAAAGCCAAACGGCGAACGATAATAGCGCCAACAATAACATCCACAAT
>CALKVB010000338.1 GCA_937996605.1 uncultured Oxalobacteraceae bacterium
ATCTACCGGTCAATGCTTAACTGCCGTGTAAATGAACCTTGGCAGGGCCGGCGATGATTTCGCCGATGACCGCCGCTTGCTCAAATTGCTGTTGATGAAATAGGTGTAGAACTTGTTCTGTAGCTTCAGGGGCGCAGGCGACTAGCAGCCCGCCTGCAGTCTGTGGGTCAGTAAGTAAGGCTCGCATGATGTCATCACAACTGCTTAATTCGATATCCTGACCGTATGAAGAAAAATTACGCGTTGACGCACCTGTAATGTTTCCATTCGCAGCTAAATCTTTGACACCTGGCAGTAAAGGGATTTGCTCTAAGCGTAGTTTGGCTCCCACGCCTGAGCCGCGACAGATTTCAAGTAGATGTCCTAGTAGACCAAATCCGGTTACATCTGTCATCGCATGTACAGCTTCAAGCTGAGATAGTGCCACCCCTGGCGTATTGAGCTTGGTCGTGTTTCGTATCATTTCGGCGTAACCATCATCGCTGAGTTTTTGTTTCTTTAGTGCCGCTGAAAGTATGCCAACGCCTAGAGGTTTGCCGAGGATAATTTTGTCGCCAATTCTTGCTTGAGAATTACGTTTGACTTTATCAGGATGAATGAGGCCTAGTACTACCAAACCATAAATCGGCTCAACAGAATCGATGCTGTGGCCACCCGCAATCGGGATTCCCGCTTCTCGGCAAATACTTGCTCCCCCTTCGAGTATTTTGCCGATGACATCGAGAGGGATTTGATTAATCGGCATACCCACAAGGGCAAGCGCCATGATAGGTGTGCCGCCCATTGCGTAGACATCTGAGATTGCATTGGTTGCCGCAATACGTCCGAAATCATAGGCATCATCGACGATAGGCATGAAGAAGTCGGTGGTTGCAATTAACGCTTGTTGATCATTGAGCTTGTACACTGCTGCATCATCGGAGGTTTCAATCCCAACCATCAAGGCTTCTGGTATCACGAAACCATTTGTTTTCTGTAGGATTTCTGCGAGAACGCCTGGTGCAATTTTGCAGCCGCAGCCACCACCGTGGGAGAAAGAGGTTAAGCGAATCGATTCTTTTTGCATACGAGGGGCAAGGCTCAACGAAATAGAGGGTTTGAGAGGCTTTGATTATAGGGGAGTGCTTAGCAGATGTCCAAAACGTTTATAGATAAAACCAATAGGTAACAAAAAAGCGATCTGGTTTAAGCCAGATCGCTTTTGGTGTTTTTCTTTGTTCGTTGTGCTTAAGTTTCAGTTTTCGACATTAACAACAGCGACTTAAGGGGGAGGCAGTAGATTAACGGTCGCCAAAACTGCGACGGTTTCCGTTAGCGTCTCCGAAACGTGATTTCGCTGCACCACCGAAGCCACTGCCTTCAGCGCGTGGCGTGGCGTTTGGTTTGGAAAAGCTACGTTGACCTGGTTTGCTCTTGCCAAAATTGTTGCCAGTTGAACGTTTGTCGCCTGGTTTCCAGCCGCTTGGTTTGCGAGCTGGGGAGCGAGCTGCCATTGCGCTTTTCTTTGGTTCGAAGCCTTCGATAACATCGACAGGAATCAATTGTTTGGTGAAGCGTTCAATGCGCTTAACGTTGATGCCTTCGGCGTGATTCACCAATGATACAGCTAACCCTTTGCGACCCGCGCGGCCTGTACGACCAATTCGGTGTACATAATCTTCTGGAAACTTTGGTAAATCGTAGTTGAATACGTGGGTGATGCCTGGAACGTCGATACCACGAGCTGCCACGTCAGTTGCGACCAGTACACGTACTTGCCCGCGACGTAAAGAGTCGAGGGTACGATTGCGCGCACCTTGATGCATATCACCATGCAATGCAGCGGCAGCAAAGCCCGCTATGTTTAAGCGATCAGCGATAGTGTCAGCATCACGTTTTGTCGCCGTAAATACGACTGCTTGATCAAGAGATTCATCACGTAATAAATGATCGAGTAAACGATTTTTGTGGGACAAATCATCAACGAAATGCACGCGTTGTTGGATATTTTCGTGTTTAGTTGCGGAGCCCGCGATCTGGATGATCATCGGATCTTTAGTGATACGACGCGCCATACTTCCAACCACACCGTCGAGTGTTGCAGAGAACAACATCGTTTGACGAGACTCGGGAGTTGCGTCGACGATTTTTTCGATATCGTCAATAAAGCCCATATCTAGCATGCGATCAGCTTCGTCGAGCACCAACACTTCAACCGAGGCAAAGCTCACGCTCTTTTGTTGCACGTGATCGAGTAATCGACCTGGTGTAGCGACGACGATTTCTCGGCCTTCACG
>CALKVB010000339.1 GCA_937996605.1 uncultured Oxalobacteraceae bacterium
ACTCTTCGCGCTAATTTCAGGGCAATTCAAACTGGCACGCTAAACCATGTGTACCTGCATTAAAATAAAGGAATTATCACAATATTACCAATCAGATACCTATGCGTGCGCTAACACAAGTTCTATTCGCTCTCACTACCGCGGTCTTCAGTTATCAAATACAAGCACAGCTTCGTTCACATCATTTTGAACTATCACCCGAATCAATTGAATCCACAACGATAGGAAACGATAAGAAGGCAGCAACTCGGATGCTGGTGTTTGATGCGCTCGCTCAAGATCTTCCGTGGTCAAAAGCATCTTTCAATCATGCTGCGCTTATTTTCCAACATACCAACACCGAACACGAACCTGATGATGGTGAAGCCTACCGTTCTCAAGAAATGCATTTGCTGACTTTTTTCTTACTAAAAGAAGAAGCGAGGCTTAGTAATGAACCACCACAAGGATTATTGGGACCCTATCGCTACGTGCGTGTCATGGGTTTGCCCAAAGAATTAAACGTGGAATGGCTTGAAGACCCTGCAACCCAGAAACGTTTTCCGGCCAGCGATAATATTAGCGATCAAGAACGTTTAAAAAAAGGCTTCCCCTTCGCCTTACTGAAGTCCTACCAAACTGCCTCTGCTAATCCCCTAGATCCATCGCTACGTAGCGAAAAACGAGAAGCCGAAACACTGCAGTTATATACGGCCGACCAACAAACTCGAAGCCTGTTTAAAAAAGAGGAGATGATTTTCAATCGTTACATCGAACGCGTGAGCGACGCTCAACGTCGTGCGCGTCTTTACGAAATGATGGCGGAAGATGTGTTGTGGGATGCCAAGACACTGCATCGTGCAGCCCTAGTGTTGAACGACACTCCCAGCGCGGTTAAAAAAAACGGCAAACCATTGTATCAACTTCAGGAAAATCACTTGCTCGCCTTTTTCCTTGCTCGCCAGGCTTTTCTCAAAGGGGAAATTGCAGCGGCGCCGACGACTGTGTCTAGTCTCAATTCTTATATCAAAGTAAGTCATATGCCTGAAAACTTCGGACTTCAAATCGGGAGTAAAGAACCGCTCACAGTCTGTCAAAAAGAGCGCCATGTAAGTGTAGAACTATGGGGTAAATACGAGTTTCCATTCCATCTCGGACGATCAATCAAGCCATTGTGCACTCCGACTCAAGCACTCCAAGAATAAACTTGAGACCTCATTCAGACGCTGGGTTCGCCAGCGCAAATTGGCAGTTCGAATGTAAGCATCGTTACAGCCTATGATCATGTCGAGAGTATTGCTAACAAACTACGCTTAAGTCGGGCGTGAATTCAGATTATTATGCGAACCTTGAGAATAGCCGGAGTGGATCAATATTGCGGTTCGCAAAGGATGTTACCAAGTTGGTGCCAACAATCAATTCATAAAAATAAAGACTTTAAAAAAACAAATCTTCATTACTCGCTGGCGGCTATTTATTTAGCACTTTTGATTTCAGCGTTTTTGATGATTGAAGAATAAAAATGAAAAGTACGACATACTTCATAAAGTCCTTATTTCAACCCTTGTTTCCAAACTCATTTGGGCGCACTTTGGGTCAAGGTGTAATTCTTTGTAACCGTGGTAGCACAGTCTTTACCCTTCTGGCATTTTTCAGTTTATCATGAGCTTTTTGCTGCAGGGGAAATATGATGAACAACACCAAAGTTCTACGCACGGGCATTCGACTTGGCGTGTTAAGCATGACGCTAGTATTGAGCGCCTGTGGATCATTACAAACCGTGCAACCGTGGGAGAAAGGCAAGCTCGCCCGCCAAGATATGCGCTTTGATAGAGATAATCTCGACGCACGTTTTGTCGATCACACTTATTTCAGCAAAGAAGCGTCCTCAGGCGGAACTGGCGTTGGCGGTGGCGGATGTGGATGTAACTAAATCGATATTGATACTCACTGTGACGGCTAAAGCATGACTACCCCTAGCAAATCTCACGCAAAATTCTTGTTGGCGACATTAGCAGTCCTCAACACTCAAGTCTGCCGTGCTGAAGATCCGCCTGAAAAGGCATCGATTGCGATCAAGTACCTTGATTATTTTGATAAACAACCAGATAAAGATAGGATTCGCGTCAAGGCCACGGCCATTGGCATAGTTGCACCTCTCTCGCCTGAATGGTCGATCAGCACCACGACCACAACCGATGGAATTTCAGGTGCATCGCCAGCATTTCACAACTCCGCCATCACTAAAATGCATGACAGGCGTAATGCGGTCGATGCTGCACTCACGCGTTATTTTGGTGACGGCAGCCTGACTCTCGGCAGTGCCTATTCGCATGAATCAGACTACGTTTCCAAAGCCGTCACGATGCAAGCTTCGATAAGCTCAGAAGACAGGAATACAACGTGGTCAGCTGGGGTTGGACTCAGTGTTGATAGCATCAATCCGAATAACAAGATCGTGCAGGATCAGAGCAAGCACGTTACAGATTTTTTGCTCGGCATCTCCCAAGTACTAACACCTGTCGACATCGTGCAACTCAACTTAGGGATGGCCAACGCCACAGGATATATGTCTGATCCCTACAAAGTGTTCGACAATCGCCCTGATCGCAGAAGCCATACGATGACGTTGCGTTGGAATCATCATCTCGATAAATTCGATGCAACGAGCCGATTTAGCTATCGTTATTATGGTGATGATTGGTCAATTAAGTCTCACACCTTTGGTCTCGAATATGTACAAAATTTTAGTGATGGTTGGAGTGTGACGCCGTTGTTGCGTCTTTACAGTCAAAGTGCAGCAAAGTTCTACATTGATGCAGGCCCTTATGGCTTCCCTTTTCCGCCGAATCCACCGGAAGGAGCAATTTACTTCTCTGAAGATCAACGCCTGTCAGCCTATGGCGCGCATACCGTAGGATTTAAAATCACAAAAAATCTCGGTGATGATTGGGTCGTCGATTTCAAATATGAGAAATATGAACAACGCAGTAACTGGAGACTTTTCGGTGATGGCAGTCCTGGTTTATTGCCATTTTCAGCACGTAGCTTTCAAGTTGGTCTAGCCCGCTCATTTTGAAGCAAATGAAGCATATGAGTGATCTTAGCTGATGGAGATTTTCCGCTTCCCATTTAAGGCCATGGGGTCTGCATGTGAGATCGTCATCGCGGATACCGGTCATGGCAAAGCCCAAGCAAAAGCAGCACAAGCAGTACAAGAAGTGTTACGAATCGAAAAGAAATACTCGCGCTATCAAAGCGATAGCATCGTATCGAAAATCAATGATGCTGCCGGAAAACGGAAAGTTGAATGCGACCCAGAAACGTGGGAATTACTCAACTATGCAGAGCAGCTTTACCATTTGAGTGAGGGCTTGTTTGATATTAGTTCGGGGATTTTACGTAAAGCATGGAATTTCAAGGAAGCGAAGATACCAAAACCAGCTGAACTCGAGGCACTTTGCACCTACATCAACTGGGCCAGCATAGAGCGCGAAAACCATAATATTTATCTGCCGAAAATCGGTATGGAAATTGATTTTGGTGGATTTGGCACTAGTGGTTCTGATGGTAATGGTGGTGGTAATGGTGG
>CALKVB010000340.1 GCA_937996605.1 uncultured Oxalobacteraceae bacterium
GAAAAATCTTTAAGGAGAGCAAGCTCCCAATAAGAACGAGGTAAGAAAATATGCTGGAGTTGAGACCTATAAAAAAACAAAATCAAAACCAAAAAGATCACCGCAGAAACCGCCATCCCTTTGTTCACATCAAACAAGTACGAAATTACCGCAAACACGGCAATTAACTTCACAGCGATTATGAGGCGCAAACTATTTGATGCACAAATTTTGATCCTTATCTCAGATTTCATTTGCGGAGGGTGAAAAAAAACACCACATTGGACATGTGGTGTTTATTTTAATTCAAATATGACAATCAGCGATCGTTACTGCTTAAACTTTTCCGAAAATCAGAGTACCGTTTGTACCACCGAATCCAAATGAGTTTTTCATCGCATATTGAATCGGCATTTCACGCGCCACGTTCGCACAATAATCGAGATCGCACTCTGGATCTTGATTAATGATGTTGATCGTTGGTGGAGAAACTTGATGATGAACAGCTAACACCGATAAAACGGATTCCAAGCCACCAGCGCCACCCAACAAATGACCTGTCATCGATTTAGTCGAGTTAATCGTCATTTTATAGGCATGATCACCAAAAGCAGCTTTGATTGCATCAGTTTCATTCTTATCACCTAATGGTGTAGAAGTACCATGGGCATTCAAATAACTAATTTGATCTGCATTTAAGCCTGCATTCTTCAAGGCACCAAGCATACTGCGACGAGGACCATCTACGGTAGGCGTCGTAATATGATAAGCATCACCACTCATACCAAAGCCTAAGACCTCAGCATAAATCTTAGCGCCGCGAGCTTTCGCGTGCTCATACTCTTCCAAGACCATGACACCAGCACCCTCACCGAGAACGAAGCCGTCACGATCTTTGTCCCAAGGGCGAGATGCAGTTGATGGATCATCATTACGAGAGGAAAGTGCACGTGCAGAGGCAAAACCACCCAAACCTAAAGGAGAGATAGTTGACTCAGCACCACCTGCGATCATTACGTCAGCATCGCCATACTCGATCATACGAGCAGCGTTACCAATACAATGCAAACCAGTCGTACATGCAGTAACAATCGCCAAGTTAGGACCTTTCAGTCCATACTTAATCGATAAGTTACCGGAGATCATGTTAATGATAGAGGCAGGCACAAAGAAAGGTGTGATACGGCGCGGCCCGCGCGCCATCAACACTTCTTTAGTTTCTTCGATCAATGGTAAACCACCGATACCAGAACCCACAATTACCCCAATGCGATCTGCATTTTCTTCGGTAACTGCGATACCAGAATCCTGAAAAGCCTGCACTCCAGCTGCGATGCCGAAATGGATGAAGGTATCCATATTTCGCGCTTCTTTTGCTGGAATGTAGTCTTCGATATTGAAGCCTTTCACCTCACCTGCAAAGTGAGTAGAGAAAGGTGTTGCATCAAATTTGGTGATCGTAGCGATACCAGATTTGCCGGCGAGGATGGCAGCCCACGTGTCGGCAATATTATTGCCGACTGGAGATACACAACCAAGGCCAGTGATTACAACTCGACGTTTACTCGTGAGGCTCAAGCGTCTCTCCTGGAATTTAAAAAGCTATCCGACGGAATTAAGCTTTGACGTGCGCAGTTGCGTAGTCGATCGCTTGTTTCACTGTCGTGATTTTTTCTGCTTGTTCGTCAGGGATTTCCATTTCGAATTCATCTTCGAGTGCCATTACCAGCTCAACTGTGTCGAGAGAGTCCGCGCCCAAATCATCCACGAAGGAAGATTCGATTTTGATGTCGGCTTCTGGCACACCAAGTTGCTCAGCGACGATTTTCTTAACGCGTTGTTCGATATCGGACATGTATGTCTCCATTAGTGGTTACAGAAAGTGCGCGCATTTTATCAGGTTTGCGCGCAAAAAAAGCATTTTTAGGTGCTTAAGACTTATCTCCGCTTAATTTCAGCGAAAAACGTTTATTATACATCAAATCCATTAACACAAATACATTCCACCGTTAACGTGCAAGGTCGTTCCTGTGATGTATCCAGCTCCTGGAGATGCCAAAAATACGGTCGCTGCGCCGATGTCTTCCGGCTGACCTAATTTTCCCATTGGAATTTGACTCAAAATAGCCGCTTTTTGGTCGTCTGTCAGAGCTTTTGTCATATCAGTATCAATAAAACCTGGGGCGATACAATTCACCGTAATATTGCGACTACCAATCTCCAATGCAAGAGCCCGACTCATCCCCGCCACACCAGCCTTTGCTGCCGCATAATTCATCTGACCCGGATTACCAGAGGAACCTACCACAGACGTAATATTAATGATGCGACCATGTTTTGCCTTCATCATGCCGCGCAATACAGCACGAGACAAACGTGCGACAGAATTCAAATTGGTTGAGATCACATTATCCCAGTCATCTTCCTTCATACGCATGGCCAATTGATCTTGCGTGATACCCGCGTTATTCACCAAAATTGACAAGCTGCCGAACTCTTTTTGAACTTCATCAACCAGGCTAGCACTACGTTCAATATCATTCACATTGAAAACCACGCCCTTGCCTGCATCCGCACCGATATCTTGCAAATACGCAGTGATCGCTTGCGCACCAGATTCTGAAGTTGCTGTACCAATCACTTTTGCACCAGCTTGTGCTAGCGCCACAGCGATTGCTTTACCGATTCCACGTGATGCACCTGTAACCAAGGCGACTTGATTTGCTAATTGTTGCGTCATTTTCTCACCCAAAATTGATTTAGTGTTTTTAGTTTTTCTTGTAATTACCTGGCACTTACCGCAGCCAAGACTTTCTCGAGCGTTTCTTGATCATAGAAAGCCTCGCCAACCAAATCTCCATTGATACGCTTGGTCAGGCCCGCCAACACTTTGCCAGGCCCGCACTCAACTAAGTGCGTCACTCCAGAAGCAGCAATCGCATTAACTGACTCAACCCAACGAACAGGGCTAGCTGCTTGACGCACCAATGCATCTTTAATCAACGCAGGATCAGTCACAATTGCAACATCAACGTTGTTAATTAATGGAATTGCTGGCGCCGCAAAAGGCACATTTGCTAAATACTCACGCAACTGATCGGATGCTGGTTTCAACAATGAAGAATGGAAAGGAGCCGAAACTGGCAAAGGCAAAGCACGCTTTGCGCCCTTCTCTTTCGCCAACTCACATGCACGCTCAACTGCCGCTTTGCTTCCAGCAATTACCACTTGCGCTGGCGCATTAAAATTGACAGCCTCAACCACTGACGATGTTGAAGCAGCCGCTTCGGCACACGCAGCAATCACATCCGCATCAGACAACCCTAAAATCGCAGCCATACCACCCTGACCTACTGGCACCGCACTTTGCATCGCCTGCGCGCGAAAGCGCACCAAAGGCACAGCATCCTTAAATGCGATTACACCGGCGGCCACCAAGGCAGAATACTCACCCAAACTATGACCAGCCACGATTCTTGGCGCCTTACCGCCAGCGGCAATCCAAGCACGATAACAAGCAACGGCCGCAGTCAACATCACTGGCTGGGTATTCGTTGTCAAATCCAAATCTTCCTTTGGACCTTCAGCAATCAATTTTGCCAAATCCATCTGCAAGGCCTCGGACGCCTCTTGCACTGTTTGCTGAACTACTGCATTACCAGCAAAACCATTCAACATACCGATAGCTTGTGAACCTTGACCAGGAAACACGAATGCAAATTGAGTCATATTCTTCGTTTGTTTTTAATAATTAATTGAAAGCTGCATAAAAACATAAGCCAACCAGCTTACATTTTGACTAACGCAGCACCCCAAGTGAAACCACCGCCAACACCTTCGAGCATCACAATCTGACCAGGCTTCACACGACCATCACGAACCGCAACATCCAACGCCAATGGGATAGATGCAGCCGAAGTATTACCATGCTGATCAACGGTCACAACAACCTTATCCATAGGCAACTGCAACTTCTTCGCAGTGCTTTGCATAATGCGAATATTCGCTTGATGCGGTATTAGCCAATCGACTTGATCAGCGTTGAGGCCGGCTATCTCCAAAGCTTCGTTTGCAACCTTCTCGAGCACGGTTACCGCCAATTTAAATACAGCTTGACCATCCATATACAAGAAAGCACTACCTGAAACCACGCCACCATCAACATGACCAGGTACACACAGCACATGAGATTGACTACC
>CALKVB010000341.1 GCA_937996605.1 uncultured Oxalobacteraceae bacterium
CGTACATATTCTTGAAGCGCTGCACTGCCATCTTTACCTGGCTTGCCTGTGGGCATACGCAAATCAATAAACTTCTTATCACCAAACAATGATTGCGATTGATTGGCTGCGAGTAGTTCTCCCCACTTAAAATATCGTTCTACCGTGAGTACTTCTCGCTCAAGAAAATCTTGTGCTTTCGCTACCTTGCGGATTTTGTCTGCAGTTTCTTGCACCAACAAATGCTCGTCGCTAGAGATGACATACATCGCCGCCAAGCCTTTGGCGAGATGAGCATCAATCGCATCGTAGCGTAGTTGCATGGCAATTTCCGAATTAAGAAGATGGAGTTTCCATCTTGACCACCGCCAAACGGCGCATAATTTGCTGCACCAGTTCAGACTGCATATCGCGATACAGCAAAGTTTCTTCTGCTTCTTTCGCCAATACTTCGTTTTCTTTAAAGCTCAGATTACGTTTTAAGCTAATCGTTGTGGGCGCTAACACTTCATGCCCTGCTCTATCACGCAGACGGAACTTGAGGTTATAGCTAAGATTAAATTCACGCACACGACCTTGGCTATTCAAAGACAAGATTGTTTTCTCGCGCGTTTCGCCGAGCACGTCGAGCAACACATCTGCAGTAGTCGCTTGTGTCGTTACTTCGGTTTTTCCGTTCGCCCGTAAATGACGTTTTAACTCACCGCCTAAAGCAGAGCTATCAGGCAAACCGACATAAATACTCTGGAACGGCAAGTTGACTGCTCCGCGCAAGGCAAAACCACAGGCGGAAAGACTGGCGACAATAAGAACACAGCCAACAAATTTAAAAAAACGATTCATGCTCATGTAAGCTTTCAAGCAGCCAAACTTAAATCACTCAAGTCTCTCTTCTACGATTCAATCCATCCAGCGCGGAAGAAAGACTTAACTTTACACAACAATATTCACCAACTTGCCCGGCACAACAATGATCTTCTTAGGCGTACCTTCGATGAAACGCGCAGCACTCTCATTCGCCACTGCAGTCGCTTCTATGGTCGCTTTATCGGCATCTTTAGCGACCTTGATACTGCCGCGCAATTTGCCATTGACTTGCACCATCAACTCAATCTCATCTTGTACCAATGCAGCTGCATCGACTTGTGGCCAAGGCGCATCGATGATGCCACCATGATCTTTAGCGTAACCAAGTTCATTCCACAATGCATGCGTAATGTGTGGGCACACTGGATACAAAGCACGCAACAAAATACCAAAAGCTTCGCGCATTGCCGCGGCGGAGCCCTCTGCTTCTGATTTGAACGATTCAATTGTGTTTAACAGTTTCATCGCCCCAGAAACCACGGTGTTGTACTGCAAACGTTCATAGTCGCCATCGATTTGCTTCAAGGTGCTATGCACTTCAAAACGCAAAGCTTTCACATCTGCGGCGTAGTTCGTTGCAGGTGTTGCACCAGCAGCTATCGTTGCAGAAAATTTCAATGCAGTCGCCCACAAACGACGCAAATAACGTGATGCACCTTCGACACCACTGCTACTCCATGCCGCACTTTGGTCTGGTGGACCTGCGAACATCGTGAACAAGCGTGCGGTATCTGCACCAAACTGGCTAATAATGTCTTTCGGTTCGACCACATTATTTTTGGACTTCGACATCTTCTCGATGCCACCCATTTGCACAGCTTGTCCATCACTCTTCAAGCTAGCAGAAATTGGACGGCCTTTTTCGTCGTGCTGCACTTCCACTTCATTTGGGTAGAACCATACTTTCTTACCGCTTTCGTCTTCACGATAGAAAGACTCATTCAGCAACATCCCTTGCGTGAACAAATTTTTGAATGGCTCATCAATTTTCACCAAGCCCATATCGCGCATAGCTTTCGTCCAGAAACGCGCGTACAGCAAATGCAAGACCGCATGTTCAACGCCACCGATGTATTGATCCATCGCCATCCAGTAGTCGTTACGTTCGTCGACCATCGTTGTCGCATCAGGGCAGGTATAGCGCATGAAGTACCAGCTTGAATCCACGAAGGTATCCATGGTATCGGTTTCGCGATGTGCTGGCTTACCGCATTTCGGGCATGGCACATTCAAGAAACCAGCATGCGTTTTCAATGGGTTACCAGAGCCATCAGGAATGCATTCAGTTGGCAATACCACTGGCAAATCTTCGTAAGGCACAGGAACGTCGCCGCAATCATCGCAATGGATAATAGGAATTGGTGTGCCCCAATAACGTTGACGAGAAATACCCCAATCACGCAAACGCCAAGTGGTTTTCTTTTCGCCGACGCCTTTTGCGACCAAATCGGCTGCAACGGCATCAACAGCTGCTTTGTAAGTCAAACCGTCATACTTACCAGAATTGACTGTCACGCATTTTTGTTTATCGCCATACCATTCTGCCCAAGCATCAGTGGTAAAGCTTTCGCCTTCAATCGCAACGACTTGTTTGATGGTGATACCGTATTTTTTTGCAAAGGCAAAGTCACGCTCGTCATGCGCTGGAACACCCATCACAGCACCGTCACCGTAGCTCATCAACACGTAGTTACCAACCCAGACCTCGACCTGTTCACCTGTCAATGGATGCGTCACAAATAAACCTGTAGGCAAACCTTCTTTTTCTTTGGTCGCCATTTCCGCTTCTGTAGTACCGCCGGCTTTGCACTCTTCAATGAATGCGGCCAATTTTGCATTGTTCTTCGCGGCGACAGTGGCAATTGGGTGCTCTGCAGCGACCGCGCAGAAAGTCACGCCCATAATGGTATCGGGACGTGTGGTGAAGACATACATCTTGCCATCTTGCACCAAAGCGCCTGTATCATCTTTGATCTCATGGCTAAAGGCGAAACGCACACCTTCGCTCTTACCAATCCAGTTGCGTTGCATGGTACGAACTTGATCAGGCCAGCCATCGAGTTGATCGATACTGGACAGCAATTCTTCAGCGTATTGTGTAATACCGAAGTAGTAACCTGGAATCTCACGCTTTTCAACAATAGCGCCGGAACGCCAGCCGCGACCATCAATCACCTGCTCGTTCGCCAATACGGTCTGATCGATCGGGTCCCAGTTCACGACTTGGGTCTTCTTATACGCGATGCCCTTTTCCAACATCTTCAAGAACAGCCATTGGTTCCAACGATAATAATCTGGATCGCAAGTCGCGACTTCACGTGACCAATCGAAGGCCAAGCCCAAAGGCTGCATTTGCGACTTCATGTCTTCGATGTTGGCGTAAGTCCATTCTGCTGGCGATTTTTTGTAGGCGATCGCGGCATTCTCTGCTGGCAAACCAAACGCATCCCACCCCATCGGCATTAAGACGTTGTAGCCTTTCATGCGCAATTGACGCGCTAGCATGTCGTTAATGGTGTAGTTACGTACATGGCCCATATGCAGCTTGCCAGATGGATATGGCAACATAGAACAGGCGTAGTACTTTCCTTTGGGGAAACGCGGATCGTTTTCTACCGTTTTAAACGCATTAGACTCAGTCCAATGTTGCTGGGCGGCTTGTTCAACTTCTGCTGGGCTATATTTTTCTTGCATGACGATTTAACGATGAAATGAATATCTTGAAAGATCGCTTCTTTTTTCGGCCAACACAGACCGGAAACGGAAGAAATCAAAGACAAAAATAAAAAGGTTTGGCCTTAGGTCTCAAGCAAAGACTTAAGACAAAGGAAATATTGCAAAACGAATTTCGAACTTGTGATTATAAGGCTAAAGCGCTCTACACAGCGACAATCAGACGGCAAACCGCCTGAAAATAGCGTTTTTTCTCGGCAAACAGTTAAAGCATGGCAGTCATCTAAACATCGCTAAGGCAGGAATCATGCCTTAGGTAGATTTAAGTATGGAAAATATGAAGTAATTCGATGTGAATTAGGCTGACTGTGCCACGGTGTTAAGGCTTGACGGGGTTCGTTTTTGCAGCGGTATTCGCTGCCTCTGGTGAAGTTGCAAACCCGACTTTCGTCAGGCCTAAGGTTTGCGCACTCGCCATCACTTTAGCAATCATTTCAAAGCGCGTATCTTTGTCAGCGCGCAAAACAATTTCCGGTTGAACAGGAAGCTTGGCTGTCGAAGCTAAACGTTCTTCAATGCCTTTCAAGTCCAGTAATTCAGCATCCCAATACACTTTGCCATCAGCGGCAAAAGAAATGCTAACCATATTCGCTTGCT
>CALKVB010000342.1 GCA_937996605.1 uncultured Oxalobacteraceae bacterium
ATGAATTCCGTCCTGACATTACACTTTTGATCAATGGAATGCCGCTCACGTTTATTGAAGTAAAGAAGCCAAACAACAAGGAAGGAATCCTTGCTGAAAGAAATCGCATCAACACGCGCTTTCAAAATAGTAAGTTCCGCAAGTTCATTAACATCACGCAACTACTCGTTTTCTCTAACAACATGGAGTATGACGATGAGTCGATTGATCAAGTGGAAGGAGCGTATTATGCAAGCACATCCTATAAAAAAGCCATTTTCAATGCATTTAAGGAAGATGCAAGTGTTGAGACCCTAAAACTAGACGAGCTTATCGCTCCTGAAAATGAGGAAGTAGAAAATTTCGTCCTCAAAGATAATAATCTTAATGTTATCAAACACAGTCCGGAGTTTCTTACAAACAAAGATCTAAACACTCCGACTAATCGTGTTATTACGTCGCTGTTCAGCAAAGACCGACTCGCCATGCTTCTGCGGTACGGTATCGCATATGTAAAAGAACACGACGGTCTACAAAAACACGTAATGCGTTACCCGCAGTTTTTTGCTTCTAAAGCTATTGAGAAGAAAATTGACGAGGGAGTAAAGAAAGGCATTGTTTGGCACACCCAAGGAAGCGGTAAAACCGCGTTATCTTTCTACAATGTGCGCTACCTTACAGACTATTTCCAAAAAAAGGATGTTATTCCGAAGTTCTATTTCATCGTAGATCGTCTTGATCTTTTGCTGCAAGCTAAGCGTGAATTTTCGAGTCGTGGTCTTGTGGTCCATACAGTCAATTCGAAAGATGAGTTAGTGAATGATTTCAAAAGCTCGAAGACCATTCATAACTTAAAAGGACAGCATGAAATAACCGTCGTTAATATTCAGAAGTTTGAAGATGACACCACTGCTCTCACTGAAAGTTCGTACGACACCAACATTCAGAGAATCTATTTCTTAGATGAAGTTCATCGTAGTTACGATCCAAGCGGAAGCTTTTTGGCGAACCTGATGACATCAGATAAAGATGCGATTATTATCGGTCTCACTGGAACCCCACTCATCGGTGAGAATAAAAATTCACGAGCAATTTTTGGCGACTACATTCACAAGTACTACTACAACCAATCAATAGTTGACGGCTATACTCTAAAGCTTATTCGAGAAGGGATTGAGACCGGCTACAAAATGCAGTTGCAGGAAGCAGTCAAGGAAATCAAAGTTCTCAAGGGAGATATAGATCGAAAACTTATTTATGCTCATCAGAAGTTTGTAGAGCCGATGCTTAAGTATATTGTTGACGATTTCACGCACAGTCGCGTAATGTTCGGCGATGAGACTATTGGTGCAATGGTTGTTTGCGACAGCTCAGACCAAGCAAAGGAGATGTTTGAACAGTTTTCAAAAGACTATGCAGACAAATATAAAGCCAGTTTGATTCTCCATGATGTCGACACTAAAGATGAGCGCAAAGAGCAAGTAGAGCACTTCAAAGAAGGGAAAATTGATTTCCTCTTTGTTTACAACATGCTTCTCACTGGCTTCGATGCCAAGCGACTAAAAAAGCTCTACCTCGGTCGAGTTATCCGAAAACACAACCTTCTTCAGACACTGACGCGAGTGAACCGTCCATACAAAGAATTTCGTTTCGGATACGTTGTAGACTTTGCTGACATTCGAAAAGAGTTCGATGCTACCAACAAAGCATATTTCGAGGAGCTTCAAGAAGAGCTCGGCGATGAATTCAAGAGTTACTCAAACATTTTCCTCTCCAAAGAGGAAATAGAAACTGAAATTGATCACATAAAAGATACGCTGTTTCGCTTTGACCTCCAGAATGCAGAAGTCTTCTCGCAGCAAATAACTGCCATCCAAGATAAGAAACAGCTTCTTGAAATCAAGAAAGCACTCTCAAATGCAAAGAACCTCTACAACATGATCAGACTCATGGGTCATTACGAGCTGCTTGAAAAAGTAGATTTCAAAAAGCTTGCATTGCTCTACAACGAAACAGAGAATCACATCAATCTCGTGAATCTAAAAGACTCTCTCGAAAATAGTACCGAAAATACTAACTTGCTCAATGTCGCTCTCGAAGAAATTATCTTTACCTTCCGCAAGGTCTCGGAAGAGGAAATGATCATTGCAGACAAACTAAAAAATACTCTCAAGAAAACTCGAGAAGAAATGGGTCATAACTTCGACAAGCTCGATCCAGAATTCGTTGCCTTATATGAAGAGCTAAAGCGACTCTTCAATAAAAAGAATCTTGACGAAATCACCCAAGAAGAAATGAATGAAAACATTCATTCACTCGAGAAAATTTATACCGCCATCACAGACCTGAACCGAAGGAATAATCAACTAAAGGCCAAGTATAAAGGTGATGAGAAATTTGCGCGGTTGCATAAGAGGGTATTACAAGGTAATACAACCAATGCCCGCGAAGTCATTATTTACGATTCGCTTATGCAAATTAAAGACAGGGCGGACGAAACGGTCATGTCAAACGCACCGATGGTTAAGAATGAAGGGTTTTTCACCAAGTTTATGAGCCCAATCGTAATTGGAGCATTTGAGCAAAATGGCGTTCAGTTGGATGCAGATGCGGCACGAGATATTAACCAGCTAGCGACACAAGAATACCTTTATCAATTTAGTAATGCCGAAATATGGTAGATCATACATTTGCAAAACAGACTAAAGCACTCATCGACCACCTCAAAGGTGTTTGTAATGACTACGGTCTCGGCAATAGTGGTGACGAGTTCAAGATCATCACGCAGGTATTCTTGTATAAATTCATGAATGATAAGTTCGGTTATGAAGTCAAACAGATCGACAAGAAGCTTCAAGACGCTGAAAACTGGGAGGAGGCTATAAAGAAATACTCAGAGAAAGAATACGAGCTTTTATTAATGAAAATGAGCCCTGATAGTGCCCAGCTTCGTCCAGATCATTTCATTTCCACGCTTTGGAATAAACAAAATAGCGAGCAATTTTCAAAACTATTTAGCGATACACTCCGCGATATAGCTAAGCAAAACTCTGACGTCTTCTCAGTCAAAACTGAGGAAGGCCAAAAGATTCAACTCTTCGAAGGAATTGATCGCTTCCTTAATAACTTTTCAGATTCTGAAAAAGATAAGTTCGCCAAAGCCCTTATCAACCAACTTATCGACATTAACTTCGAGTCTATTTTTGAGCAAAAGTACGACTTCTTCGCAACGATTTTTGAATACTTAATCAAAGATTACAACAAGGACGGAGGTGGCGTTTACGCTGAGTACTACACCCCACACGCGATCGCTAAGATTATGGCGGAGATTCTCGTCGATAAGCCAATGAAGAATGTTACCGTTTACGATCCATCCGCTGGCTCTGGAACACTTCTGATGAGTGTGGCTCACGCTATTGGCGAGGATAAATGTACTATTTACTCTCAAGATCAATCCGATAAATCCTCACACCTCCTTCGTCTTAACCTTATCTTGAACAACCTGGTCCACTCTATCCATAACATCATCAAAGGTAATACCATTAAAGATCCGTATCACAAATCGGGCAGTGACTTGATGAAATTTGATTTCATCGTTTCTAATCCTCCTTTCAAATTGGATTTCAGCAACTGGCGCGAAGATATCGACACTAAAGAAAACTCGGCTCGATTTTTTGCGGGCATTCCAACTGTTCCAGCAAAGAAAAAGGCTTCAATGGAAATCTACTTGCTGTTTATTCAGCATATTATGTACTCACTTTCGGCAAAAGGTAAGGCAGCGATTGTGGTGCCAACAGGATTTCTCACGGCGCAAAATGGTATCGGTAAGAAAATCCGAGAAAAGCTTGTTGACGCCAAAATGCTCAAGGGTGTAGTAAGTATGCCAAGCAATATTTTTGCTACAACGGGTACAAACGTCTCGGTAGTCTTCATCGACAAAGAAAACAAGAGCGACAAAGTAGTACTAATGGATGCTTCTAAATTGGGCACCAAGGTGAAGTTAGATAGCAAAAATCAAAAAACCGTTCTTTCGTCGGAAGAAGAGCGGCAGATCATAGATGCTTTCAACAAGCAAGAAGCAGTTGATGATTTGTCAGTGGTTGTGGGTTATAGCGAGATCAAAGCGAAAAACTACTCGTTTAGTGCTGAGCAATATTTTGACATCAAGATTGAGTACGTCGATATTACACCTGAGCAATTTGCCGAGAAGATGAAAGGTTTTGAAACCGCCCTGAAAGGCAATTTTGCAGAGTCGAAGAAGCTGGAAAAAGAGATTTTCGAGAATTTGAAAGGATTAAATTATGAGCATAAACAATAAACAAGTAAAACTTGGCGATGTGCTTGTCTCTTTAAAGACAGGTCTTAACCCAAGAAGTAACTTTAAACTCAACACACCAGGTGCTAGAAACTGGTATATAACGGTTCGTGAACTAAACGGCACAGGTGTTGATTTTTTGCCTCAAACAGACAGAGTCGATGACGAAGCATTGATGCGTATTAATTCGCGATCCAATCTCGAAGTTGGCGATGTGCTATTTTCAGCGACCGGGACAATAGGTAAGACCGCAATAGTGAGTCAGTCGCCTAAGAATTGGAATATCAAGGAGGGTGTATACGTTCTGAAGCCTAACAAGAAATTATTGGACCCATATTTCTTGTTGTGCCAGCTTCGCTATTATTCTGATATTGGAGTCTTTAATAATCAAATCGGTGGCTCTACAGTTTTTAGTGTGCCAATGAGCTTGTTGTTGGAAACTACATTTCAGCTGCCATCCCTGGATATACAAAAACAAATTTCTACAATCGTAAAAAATATTAATCACAAAATCGAACTCAACAACAAAATCAACGCTGAGCTGGAACAAATGGCAAAAACCCTCTACGACTACTGGTTCGTGCAGTTTGATTTTCCCGATGCCAACGGCAAACCCTATAAATCCTCCGGCGGCGCCATGGTCTACAACGAAGAACTGAAACGCGAAATTCCAAAAGATTGGAACGTTGCCTCAATGTCTGAACTCATAGAGCTTGAGCGAGGGATTTCTTACACTTCAGAAAGTATTGAATCAGGGGAAGGAACTCCAATGATTAATCTCGGATCAATTTCTGTTGATAGATCATATCGGCCAGAAAAACTTAAGTTTTATTTAGGAAAGCACGCAACGAGACATGAGTCACATCCAGGAGAACTTTTAATTGCTTGTACTGATATGACCCGTAATGGAGATATAATCGGTTGTCCTATTGCGACTCCTTATACGCACCAAAGTTTTTTATTTTCAATGGATCTTGCGAAGGTAAAGTTTGTATCTGAATCTGCGCTACCATCCTACTTGTATTTTACTTTGCGAACTGATTGGTACCACAGGTACATAAAACGTTTCGCTTCTGGGACAAATGTCCAGCATTTAGATATAAAAGGTGTATATGAATATCGAGAGACGATTCCTCCAATTGAACTCCAGCAAGCATTCGACAACCTTTTTGTGCCACTGAACAAAGTGATCTCAAACTCTCTTGTCGAAAACCAAAAACTCGCCGAACTCCGCGACTGTCTCCTTCCTATGCTCATGAACGGCCAGGTTACCGTGAAGTAAGTTCAAGGGTAAATTGATTACACAACCTGGCCCGTCTAAGCTAAGCTTTAGCTAGGTAGCAAAATTTGCTACAATTTATTCACAACTGAATATCAGTCGACCTAACCCCTTTGGAATCTCCAAAGGATATGGTTGCAAACCCCGCTAGAGATCAAAGGACTCCCAGTCAGAGTCACTCTAGCGGGTCATATCCGGAAACGGGTATGGGTAGGGCCGAAAGGTTCTATCGCAATGGCTGGGAGCCTTTTGATTACCTGAAGGTTCCTGGTCTTAAAACCCGCTAGAGAAATTATGAATAATATATTTAAGGGAAAATTAAGAGGCAGTGTTCTGCTTGTTTTTCTCGGTATTTCGCTAGTGCTAAATGTGATTCTGATAGCTAACAATGTGAGCTCGTCACAGGCAAAATCGGAGCGGAAAGATTGCGCAAGTTATGCGTGGAAGGAGGTGCAGGATAGATCATTCTCTGGAGTCACTGCGAGAGAACAGACGACTGATTATTTGTATGAACAGTGCCTAAAAGTTAGGTATGGAGTTACTAACTAATCTAAGAATCATGACCTCCAAACAATTCGTCGTGCTTTCTTCCATCCTCGTGATTGTTGCGTTGGTGTATATCTACGACACCGCTACCGC
>CALKVB010000343.1 GCA_937996605.1 uncultured Oxalobacteraceae bacterium
TTGGTCGCGGATCATGAACTATTAAGGCGGATGCGATTGGGAGACGTGCAAGCATTTAGTGCTCTATATCGTCGCTATCAGGCGCCTCTGTATCGCTACGCTGTATTACGTAGCGGTTCTGAAGCTTTGGCTGCGGACTTGGTACAAGAGGTCTTTATGGGCCTGATGCAGGATCAATATCGATTCGACCCTAGTCTTGGACAGTTGCCCTTCTTCTTGTTCGGCGTGATACGTAATTTGGCGCTCAAACATGATGTACAAAATCGACGTTTTGAAACTAGCGACAAAGCGAGTGAGGGGGCGGAGTTAGATGATGAAGTTATGTGCGAAAACCCTAATCCTTTGCAACAACTCTTGAATGAAGAAATGGCCGAAGAATTGCGTAGCGCAATTGCGAGCTTGGCATCGCATTATCGCGATGTGTTGATCTTGTTTGAAATTCAAGAGTTGAGTTACCTTGAGATTGCACATATTTGCCAAATCAATGTCGGAACCGTGCGTTCAAGATTGTCACGTGCGCGTCAAGCTTTGGCCGAACGCCTGGCAGCTTGGCAGCCAAGTTTGGCGCGCAGCGCTTAATTTGGCGAAAGAAGTTAAAACCTGAGTCTTTATTCAAAGTACCTATGAGTGAATTAGAAATGCAAAAGCATATAAAGAATCCGGAGCAAGTCGATGCAGTGTTGAAGCCATATATCGAGGCTTTGCACCGAGGTTTAGAACCACTGCAGACACCTGAACAAGTTGAGCATGCGTTGTTAGCACGGTTTTCTCAATTGCATCGTCCATTGCCTTGGTATAAGAAATTACTTGACGCGTATTGGCAATTAGCGAGTGCCGCTGCGGTTGCGGTGTTGCTACTGAGTGTCGGCTTGCAAACGGTACAACTTGGCCATACTGCGTGGGTATCGCCAGCAGCAATTGGAGAGGACTTCAGTGTAGTGCGTGAAGATATCCCTTTCATCGCTTTGGGCAGTGGTGAAGAAATAGCGATGCAGGAAAATATGCGCATTGTGCAGGCAGAAGTGCCGCATAGCATGCTCGCCAGCATGGGAATTAGTGTCAGCGCTGACCAAGTGGGAGGAAGTTCCACTGCGGAGATGCTTTTTGGTGCCAATGATCGACCACTTGCGGTGCGATTTGTGCCACCAAGTTTGAAATAATCGAATTATCAGAGGAGAGTTCAAGATGAAATTAAAGCAAATGACGACTGCAGTGTTGGCTGCGATGTTGATGACAACTCTTAATGCGCAAGCGTTTGGGACGGGCGACCCTGAAGATACACAAGTCGCAAAAAAGACGGAAGTGCGCACGCATGTGATGGTCGTTGATGGTGAAGGTCAAGTCTCGAAAATGGAAGGTAAGATTCCAGAACACGCCACCATGATCACCACCAATAATGGCAATATGCATTTTATCGCCGCCGGCGAGACGATTAAGAATGCCCCTTTCACCGCTGAATTGAGTATTGAAACGATACAAAAGCTCGCTGATGGTAATGTTATCTCGCATAAAACGAGTATGTTGAATGCACGCGATAGCCAAGGCAAAACACGACGTGAAACACGTAATAGTAAAGGCGAAGTGACTGAAATTACGATCGTTGATCCGGCGGGTTCTGTTCTGACTCTCAATCCGCGTACTAAAACCGCCACCAAAATGCCAGATCGCTTTCAGATGGGTAAAAAAATGCCAGGCGGGATGAAAGAAATTAATGTAGAAACTATCCGTATAGCAAGGGACGGTGGTGAGAACATTGAAGTACGCGCTGTGGTTGGCGATGCAAAGCGTGCAGAGAAAAATATTGTAATTAAACGTGTGGGTTCTATGGATGGCGAAATGCCGATCGTTGCGGGTGCCGCAAAAGATATTACGATAGACGTCCGAGGCCCAGAAGCAGGGCCAGCAATGGGAATGTTGGCGAATGCCCCAGATGGTGCATTTATGCGGTTGTTTGCAGATAGTAAATGGGCAGCCAAAAAACAAAGCAAATCTTTGGGTACAAAAGAGATGGAAGGCGTGAAAGTCGACGGTAAGTTCAGTAGTTATGAAATTCCAGCGGGCGAAGTAGGAAATGCTCAAGCGATCGTTGTGAGTGACGAGGTTTGGACTTCACCTGAATTGCAATTGGTAGTGTATTCAAAACATAGTGATCCGCGTTCTGGCGACCGGATCTACCGTTTGAGCAATTTGAAGCGTGACGAGGTAGCTGCGAGCCAATTTACAGTTCCCACTGACTACAAAGTACGTGATTTGGCAAAGGAAATGAAGGTGATCATCAATGAGACCAACGAAAAAAGTGAGAAAAAATAATTGAATTAGGTGAGTTGCACGAGTTAAGCGAATCAAGCGATTGCCGCTGGAAATTTGCAAGCCAACTCGAATGAAGTTGTAGTAGCGTGAGTAATCGTCGACCGGTAGATCGATGTATCCTTTTGAAGCGAATTGTCGGGAACGGCAGTTCGCTTTTTTTTGGCGGGGAGTGCGAAGCTCAGATCATCGGAGTAAGCCTGTCTATATTTTTTTATCCGATCAGCTCGCCAGAATTGCGTCATATGCGTACGGTTGACGAGGGGAGAAGGGCACTGGTATGCGGAAACTGAGTTAAACTCTAGTTTATAGAAATTTTAGTATTTTTCATTTTTCGCCATTGTTTATTGCCTACTAACTATGAGTACATCAGCACGCTACGGCTTTACCACTACTATCTTGCACAATGATAGACAAAAAGAGATCGAACATGGCTCGCCACATAAACCAGTTCACAACTCAGTGACTTATGGCTATAAAAATGCCCGCGACTTAGCCGAGGTTTTTCAAGGCAAGCAAAGCGGATATCGTTATGGTCGTCAAGGTAATCCAACCGTGTCGGCCTTAGAAGACAAAATCAGTAAAATGGAAGACGGTGTTGCCAGTATCTGCTTTGCCACCGGGATGGCAGCAATCGGCGCGGTGTTTCAAGGTTTATTGCGCCAAGGTGATCATATTGTTTCTTCCGGTTTTTTGTTTGGTAATACCAATAGCGTGTGGCAAACATGCGCCGAGCAAGGTATACAACTATCACTCGTTGATGCGACTGATGTGGCGAATGTGGAAGCGGCTTTACGTGAGAATACCCGCATCGTCTTCGTCGAAACGATTGCGAATCCGCGCACCCAGATAGCCGACTTGAAGCGCATCGGCGAGCTTTGCCGTGAACGTGGTATTTTGTATGTCGTCGATAATACGATGACTTCGCCTTACTTATTTCGACCTAAAGCGGTCGGTGCTGGTTTAGTGATTAATTCTTTGACGAAGTCGATTGCTGGACATGGCAATGTACTTGGTGGCGCCATTACAGATACTGGCTTATTTGATTGGAGCCAATATCCCCATATCGCAGCAAACTTTCGTAAGCAAGCGCCTGCAGCGCAAGGGATGGCGCAGTTACGAGCTAAGGCCTTACGTGATTTTGGTGCTTCTTTGTCGCCCGATGCGGCACATCAAATTGCCGTTGGCGCAGAAACTTTGGCCTTACGGATGGAACGTGAGAGCTCGAATGCTTTGGCCTTGGCGCAAATGTTAGAGGCAGATTCGCGCGTGGCAGTAGTTCACTATCCAGGTCTGCCATCACATCCGCAACATGCGTTGGCGAGTGAATTATTCTTGGCATATGGCGCCTTGTTTAGCTTCGAACTTAAGCCTGAGATCGATTGCTTCGACTATTTGAATCGTTTGAAATTAGCAATCAATGCTACGCATTTAGGCGATACACGTACCCTTGTAATTCCTGTTGCACACACCATCTTCTTCGAGATGGGGCCGGCACGCAGGGCGGAAATGGGTATTAATGATTCCTTAATCCGCGTTTCCGTCGGAATTGAAGATACTGCCGACATCGTGAACGATTTTAAGAATGCACTAGGCCAAGTTGCTAGTGAAGTTCTAGTCTAAGCGAATCCTTAGCTTTCTTGGAGGACTAGCTTATTGGCTAAATTATTGGCTCATCAATAAGCTAAATCAGTAAAGGAACTTATGTTTTCTTTGGCATTGAAAATGACGCAACGTGATTGGCGATCAGGTGAATTACGCTTCTTACTGATTGCCTTGATGGTGGCAGTCGCTTCTTTGAGCTCAGTTGGTTTCTTTATCGACCGCATGCGTGCCGGGCTCGCTCGCGACGCTAGTCAAGTTTTAGCATCAGATCTATTAGTAAGTTCCACCAAAGAAATCAATCCAGATTGGAAAAATGAAGCACGTCAACGTGGCCTGCAGCTTGCGGAGACCGTAGTGTTTCCGAGTATGGCAATTGCAGGTGAGGGTGATAATACGACCGCTAAACTGGTGACGATCAAAGCCGTGAGTGCGGCTTATCCTTTACGTGGGGTACTTAAACTTGAAAGCGACATGCCTAATGGTAAGGGTAGAAAAGAGCAAGTCGCTCATGGCGTTCCATTAACTGCAACGGCATGGGTTGACCCCGCGCTCTTACCGAGTCTTAATGCGAAGATAGGCGATACAGTCACGCTCGGTGAGAAAAAATTCCTACTCGCTGCGAGCATCGCGGCCGAACCCGACCGTGGTTCAGGTTTTCTTGGTTTCGCTCCGAGGGTCATGATCGCATTAGATGATTTGCCAGCGACTAAACTCATTCAAGATGGTTCAAGGGCAACTTATCGTTTTCTTTTAGCCGGCGACAAAAAAGCGATTACTGCTTTTCAAGAATTTTTAGAAAAGGATATCGCTGACAGAAAATTGAAGGGCACGCGCATTGAAACAATAGAAAATGGCAATGAACAACTCAAGACAACTCTGGAGCGTGCGGAACAGTTTCTGAGTATGGTGAGTATTCTGTCGGCGATGTTGTCCGCCGTCGCTATTGCCATGGCTGCACGTCGATTCATGTTGCGTCATATCGATGCATGTGCCATGTTACGTTGCCTAGGTTTAACGCAAAATCAAGTCACTATCATGTATTTGTGGGAGTTCATTTTGCTTGGCGTGCTCGGTAGTCTCGCTGGCGTCGCGCTCGGTTTTGCTGGGCATTATGTCTTGCTTGAATGGTTAGGCAAGTTAGTCTCAAATGATCTTCCTTCGGCCAGCTTACTCCCCGCTTTGCAAGGTTTGTCCATCGGCATGTTGTTGCTGCTCGGGTTCGCGATGCCACCGATTCTTCAGTTGCGCAATGTTCCACATAATCGTGTCATCCGTCGCGAACAAGATGTACCGCAGGTATCGGTGCTTTTTAGTTATGGTTCTGGTTTGGCGATGTTTATTGGACTGCTATTGTGGCAAGCGGGTGATGTCAAAGTTGGTTTGATGGTGGCGGTTGGCTTCTTAATCGGGATGGGTATGTTTGCATTGATTGCGTGGTTGGCAATCTCGTTGCTTAAGCGCCTGCGTAAGTTGTTCAGTGGCGCGGCTTGGCGTTTTGCGATCACTGCACTGCAACGTCGTCCCGGTGCTACAGTCACTCAAGTGGTGGCCTTGGCTTTGGGTTTGATGGCTTTACTATTGCTGACCGTGGTGCGTGGAGACTTGATCTCGGCGTGGAAGAAGTCGACACCGGCTGATGCACCGAATCATTTCATCATCAATATTCAACCCGATCAAAAAGCAGATATTCAGAATCGTCTTAAGAATTTTTCCAGCCCCGAAGTCTATCCTATGATTCGAGGACGTTTAATACAGGTGAACGAACAAGTATTGACTCCGAAATATTTTCAAGACGAACGCGCTAGTTCTTTGGTGGAGCGAGAGTTTAACCTATCGACCATGAAGGAATTGCCTGACTTAAATAAGGTCGTTGCGGGAGTATGGTATGACGACGACAAGGCGACTGAGCCAGAAGCCTCAGTGGAAGAGGGTTTGGCGAAGAATTTGAAATTGAAGCTTGGTGATCGCATGACTTTTGATATTGCCGGTCAAAAAGTCACTGCGCGTATCACGAGTCTGCGCAAATTGGATTGGGGATCGATGCGCGTGAATTTCTTCGTCGTGATTAATCCCAAAGCGATGCGTGACATGCCGCAGACTTTTATTACTGCTTTCCGCGTGCCAGAAAATCAAAAACAGTTCCCAAGTCAATTGACCCGTGATTTTCCGAATTTAACGGTAATGGACGTCGGCGCCATTGTTAAACAACTGCAAGATGTCTTGGATCAAGTTATTACTGCGGTCGAATTTTTGTTCCTATTTACACTCACATCGGGCGTCTTAGCTTTATACGCAGCAT
>CALKVB010000344.1 GCA_937996605.1 uncultured Oxalobacteraceae bacterium
TCCAAATCTTCTGGACGTCCTTGGCCATTTTCAATGCGATGCACGATACGATATAACCAACCTGTACCTTCGCGGCATGGCGTACATTGTCCGCAGGATTCTTCGAAGTAGAAATAGGATAAACGCAGCAGAGATTTCACCATGCAACGTGTCTCGTCCATGACGATAACAGCACCAGACCCTAACATTGAACCCGCCTTCGCGATGGAATCGTAGTCCATGTCGGTTGCCATCATGACGTCACCAGTCAACACAGGCATCGATGAACCACCTGGGATAACGGCTTTGATTTTCTTGCCATCACGCATACCACCTGCCAACTCCAACAGAGTCGCAAATGGCGTGCCGAGCGGCACTTCGTAATTACCTGGCTTCGCTACATCACCAGACATAGAGAAAATTTTGGTGCCGCCGTTATTTGGCTTACCGAGTGCGGCATATGCTTCACCGCCCATTGCTAACACGAAGGGCACAGCAGCAAAGGTTTCGGTATTGTTGATCGTCGTTGGTTTGCCATACAAACCAAAACTCGCCGGAAATGGTGGCTTGAAACGTGGCTGGCCTTTTTTGCCTTCTAAGGACTCCAACAAAGCTGTTTCTTCACCGCAGATGTAAGCACCATAGCCGTGGAATGCATGCAATTGGAATGAAAAATCGGAACCATGAATACGATCACCAAGCATCCCTGCTGCACGAGCCTCTTCTAAGGCCTCTTCGAAACGGTCATAGTCAGCGAAAATTTCACCGTGAATGTAGTTATAGCCGACGGTGATACCCATCGCGTAAGCACCGATTGCCATGCCTTCGATCAAGGCATGTGGGTTATAACGAATAATGTCGCGATCTTTAAATGTACCTGGTTCGCCTTCGTCCGTATTACAAACGAGATATTTTTGACCAGGAAATTGACGCGGCATGAAACTCCATTTCAAGCCGGTTGGGAAACCCGCACCACCACGACCGCGCAAGGAGGATGCCTTCAACTCCGCGATCACTTGTTCAGGAGGGATTTTTTCGTCGAGAATGCGTTTCAAAGACTGATAGCCACCGCGTGCCACATAGTCTTGTAAGTGCCAGTTTTTACCGTCCAATCCGGCGAGAATCAATGGCTTGATATGGCGATTATGTAGACTCGTCATTATTTACCCGCCTCTGCTGTTTGATTCAGTTCACTAACCAATGCGTCGATCTTTTCATTCGACATGAAGCTACACATACGCTTATTGTTGACCAACATTACTGGTGCATCGCCGCACGCGCCCATGCATTCACCTTCCATCAAAGTGAATTTGCCATCGGCTGAGGTTTCTTTGTAGTCGAGACCTAATTTTTGTTTCAAGTGATGTGCCGCACGTTCGCCACCGGACAGAGCGCATGGCAAGTTAGTGCAAACGGTGATCTTGTACTGACCAACAGGTTTGGTGTTGTACATATTGTAGAAAGTCGCCACTTCCTGAACCGCCACCGCTGGCATACCGATATAGTCAGCCACAAATTGCATCACCTCTGGTGACAGCCAATTCGTTTCATCTTGGGCGATAGCCAATGCCGCCATCACCGCAGATTGACGCTGATCTGCCGGAAATTTCGCGAGTTCGCGATCAATTTTTTTTAGTGCTTGCTCTGATAAGATCATCGCTCTTGCCTCAAATATTGAGCCGCAGAGCGGCATCAATCATCTATCAATTTACTGTAAGGGACAAACGTTCCCGCTATCCAAGACCAATTTATCGGTCAATTTCACCAAACACGATATCTTGCGTACCGATAATCGTCACCGCATCAGCAATCATGTGGCCTTTAGCCATTTCATCCAAACCTTGCAAGTGTGCGAAACCTGGTGCACGAATCTTCATGCGGTAAGGCTTGTTTGCACCGTCGGACATCAAATAAATCCCAAACTCACCTTTTGGATGTTCAACAGCAGCATATGCCTCACCAGCAGGAACGTGGAAACCTTCAGTGAACAATTTGAAATGGTGAATCAATTCTTCCATGTTCGACTTCATGTTCACGCGGCTTGGCGGCGCAACTTTATGATTCGTGGACATCACTGGGCCTGGGTTGTTACGCAACCATTCAACGCATTGCTTAATAATGCGATTTGATTGACGCATTTCTTCAACGCGAACCAAGTAACGATCATAGCTATCGCCGTTGACACCAACCGGAATATCGAAATCAAGCAAGTCATACACTTCATATGGTTGCTTCTTACGCAGATCCCATTCAACACCAGAACCACGCAACATAGGACCTGTAAAGCCCATTGCCATCGCACGCTCTGGAGAGACCACACCAATACCGACCAAGCGCTGTTTCCAGATACGATTATCTGTCAGCAGAGTTTCATACTCATCGACATATTTCGGGAAGCGAATGGTGAAATCTTCAATGAAATCGAGCAAGGAACCTTGGCGATTTTCATTCAGCAAACGCATTGCTTTTTCATTCTTCAGAATAGATGCCTTGTGCTTTGGCATTTCATCTGGCAAGTCACGATATACGCCGCCTGGGCGATAGTAAGCAGCATGCATACGCGCACCTGAAACCGCTTCATAGCAATCCATCAGATCTTCACGTTCACGGAAAGCGTACAAGATCACAGCCATCGCACCAACGTCAAGCGCATGAGCGCCGATCCACAGCAGATGATTTAACAAACGCGTAATTTCATCGAACATCACACGAATGTACTGCGCACGCAATGGCACTTCGAGACCCAACATCCGCTCAATCGCCATGACATAGGCATGCTCATTGGACATCATCGACACGTAATCGAGCCTGTCCATATAAGGAACAGATTGCAAGAATGTCTTTTGTTCCGCCAACTTCTCAGTAGCACGATGCAGCAAACCAATATGCGGATCAGCACGTTGAATTACTTCACCGTCTAACTCCAACACCAAACGCAACACTCCGTGCGCAGCAGGATGTTGAGGACCAAAGTTTAAGGTGTAATTTTTAATTTCAGCCATCGAGATGCCTTTAACCCTTTATCCCGTAATTTTCTTCACGAATAATACGTGGCGTATTTTCACGCGGCTCAATCGTAACAGGCTGATAGACCACACGTTTTTGATCTGCGTCATAGCGCATTTCAACATAACCAGAAACCGGGAAATCTTTGCGGAATGGATGACCAATAAAACCATAATCAGTCAAAATGCGACGCAAGTCATTGTGACCGTCGAACAAAATACCAAAGAAATCAAAAGCTTCACGTTCATACCAATTCGCAGTATTCCAAACATCAACCACAGATGGTAAAACTGGAAACTCATCATCTTCCGCGAACACGCGCACACGCAGGCGCCAATTATTCTTAATCGACAGCAGGTGCGATACGACGGCGAAACGCTGACCATCCCATGCACCATCACCATAAGTTGAATAGTCGACCCCGCATAAATCAATTAACTCTTCGAAGTGAGTCTCTGCGCGATCACGCAAATCGAACATCACTTGCAAATAATCTTTTGCGGACACCACAACAGTCAACTCACCAAGCGCCAAATGCGACTGCACAAGTCGCTCGCCGATGACCGCCTTCACTGCTGCATCAAGATTTTCTAATTTGGTAGTCATTTTGCTCTAATTTTTTAAAGGTCGCGACCAAGGGCGATCAACGCGCAATCGTATTGTTACGCTTAATCTTATTTTGCAACTGAATGATGCCGTAAATCAGTGCCTCAGCAGTTGGTGGACAACCAGGAACATAAATATCGACTGGTACGATTCGATCACATCCGCGCACCACAGAGTATGAATAATGGTAATAGCCACCACCGTTGGCGCAAGACCCCATAGACACAACCCAACGAGGCTCCGCCATCTGATCATAAACCTTACGCAAAGCCGGAGCCATTTTATTGCAGAGCGTACCCGCCACGATCATCACGTCAGATTGACGTGGAGATGGACGAAACACAATACCAAAGCGATCCAAGTCATAGCGAGAACAACCTGCATGCATCATTTCAACCGCACAGCAAGCGAGACCAAAAGTCATCGGCCACATAGACCCCGTTTGCGTCCAGTTAATCAGCTTATCGAGACTTGTAGTAACGAAGCCTTCGCTTAATACGCCTTCAATTGACATACGCTTTCCCTAACAAAAGTCACTCCCAATCAAGGGCGCCTTTTTTCCAGATGTACCAAAAACCGACCGCAAATTCCAAGATAAAGCCGAGCATTACCAAGAAACCGGTCCACCCTAATTCCTTGACAGACACCGCCCAAGGAAAAAAGAATGCCGTTTCAAGATCGAACAAAATAAATAAAATTGCAATGAGATAGTAGCGCACGTCAAATTTCATACGCGCATCTTCGAACGCCTCGAAACCACACTCATACGCTGACGTTTTTTGACTATCTGGACGATGCGGCGCAATCAAGCGACCCAAAACTTGCGGCACAATACCAACCGCAATACCGACCAAAATAAAGAGAAGAACTGGGAAATAATTTTCGAGGTTCACGTTAGATATCCGTATAAAAACGCAACATTGAAATGTAAATTGCATGATTGAGTGATTGCTCAAACCACCAATACAGCCACTAAGCAACCACTTCCTCGATGAACCAGCAAGAACAGCTGATTAAAACTTTGGTGCCGACGACGAGACTCGAACTCGTACAGCTTTCGCCACTACCCCCTCAAGATAGCGTGTCTACCAATTTCACCACGTCGGCATAAGCACAGCATTTTACTCTCTTCAGAGCAATTGTTCAACGCACAATTGCATCAATTCAAGATATTTTTGCTGTGTTAGATCAATTATTTCGGGATATCCGATGATTGACCCGCAGCACTCGCGGGAGCTGAAGAAGATGCAGGTGCCGACGCTGGGACAACTGTCGTCACCTTTGGTGCCGCCAAGTTATCCATCACACCACCTGCTGGTGCCTTACTAGCACCAAAACCTGTCAACACCAAAGTCGCGACAAAGAAAACCGCAACTGCAACCGCAGTTGATTTAGATAAAAAATTAGAAGAACCTGTTGCACCAAAGAGACTGCCAGAAGCACCCGAACCAAAAGACGCACCCATATCAGCACCCTTACCGTGTTGCAGCAAAACCAAACCAACAATCACTAAAGCAGAAATCACTTGCACTACACTTACCAACAACGACAAAGAAGTATTCATTTCAACATCCAATTAAAAATATCCTGCACAACACAATTCAATTCAAACACTTGCCCGAAGTAGAACATCAAGCCGCATTTATAATCGCTAAGAAATCTGTCGCCTTCAACGATGCACCACCAATCAAACCGCCATCAATATCCGGCATCGCCAACAACTCTTTCGCATTATCCGGCTTCATACTACCGCCATACAAAATACGCACTTTTGCGGCGGCAAAATCACTACGCTCAGCTAAAGTCGCACGCAATACCGCATGCACTTCTTGCGCCATTTCAGGCGTTGCCGTCTTACCCGTACCAATCGCCCACACCGGCTCATAAGCAACAACGATACGAGCCAAAGCACCATCATCCAATACATCCATCACCGCGCGCAACTGAGTCACAACAACCTCATTGGTTTTGCCGGCTTCGCGTTGCTCCAAGGTTTCGCCCACGCAGACAATAGGGAAAATACTGGAACGCAAAGCCTGCAGCGCTTTTTGCGCCACCAATTCATTAGACTCGTGATGATAAGCACGACGCTCAGAGTGACCAACGATCACATATTGGCACGAAAAATCTGCCAACATTGAAGAAGAAACCTCACCCGTATAAGCCCCAGATTGATGCGCAGAGACATCCTGAGCACCAACCACAATGCGCGAAGACTTCACAGAAGCTTCTACTTGCGCTAGATAAACGGCTGGTACACAGACCAGAACCTCCGGCGATTTAACTGGATCAATCGGAGCTGCAGACAAACTCTCAAGCAATTGAGCATTTGCGGCCAAGCCTCCATTCATTTTCCAGTTACCGGCAATAAGTGTGCGTCGCTGTTGTGCCATAGCATTCAAAATTTGATTAACTGTCTATTGTATCGCGCCAGAGCAATGAGGGTCAATTTTCCACTAATAATTTCAAATACCACAACGTCGTTTTTTGACATTACCGAAACAAAACAGTATTAAAAGTTAAACAGTTAATACAATTTTTCCGACGTGCTGACTTGTTTGCATCAAGGCATGTGCTTCTTTCGCATGCTCCAAGCCAAAAGTCTTGAAAATGACT
>CALKVB010000345.1 GCA_937996605.1 uncultured Oxalobacteraceae bacterium
ATCGAGATGCCCCATAAATTCTTGAGCCTGCAGCATATCGTCGGCACTTGGTTATTTATAGGCCTGATTGCCGCAGAGTTGCGGGCTCACCTGGTTGATATGCCGGGCATTGGTGAAGCGTGGGCCATGTTGGCAATGGTTGCAGCACCCGTTGTAGTCTTATTTGCTTTAGGTCGCCACTGGGCGAGCCAAATGTGGCCCTTGTTAACCCATCGTGCAGTCTATGCACAAGCGATGGCAACGCCTATTGCGGTGTTGTTATTGTGGTGGTGCTGGGGAGCGAATATGGGATCAGCGGGCGATGCAAGTCCCTTGCCCTACCTGCCTTTATTGAATCCCCTAGAGCTTGGCCTTTGTTTAGTTTTGTTGTCTTTGTTCGTTTGGTGGAGACACTTGCCTAAAACGGCCAGCATACGCCTACCAGATCGTGCTGCAGGGGCGATTATTGCGATCAGTGCTTTTGCTATATTGACCGCAGGTGTTCTGCGTGTGGTACATCATTATGCAGGTGTAGTGTGGAATGCTGACGCACTGTTTGATTCTCGTTTGGCACAAGCAGCGGTCTCGATTACCTGGGCGATTACGGGTGTGAGTTTGATGATCTTAGGCAACCGTCGTGCCTCACGTATGGTGTGGATTGCAGGCGCAGCCTTGTTGGCGATAGTGGTTGCCAAACTCTTCCTAATTGAACTCGCCGATCGTGGCGGCCTGTATAGGATCGTATCTTTCATTGGTGTGGGTTTGGCTTTCTTAGTGGTTGGTTACTTCGCGCCGGTGCCAGTCAAGCCGATAGAGGAAGAGCAAAAGCGTGAGGAATTAGAGCCAGTGCAACGCGAGGAGGGAGTATGAAAATCCTTAAACCATTGGCGCTGATTGCTGCGCTCTGCGCCACGCAAGTGTGGGCCGGCGTGCAGCAAGCCACGATACAGTTGCCTAGCACCTCGAATAGTTCGCCATTTCATAGCGTGGCTATACCCTTGGCAGTATATGCAAATGCCAAGGACAGTCAGCTTAGTGATGTGCGGGTACGTAACGCCGCAGGTGAGTATCTTAATTACGCTTGGCTTCATTCATCATCGGCTGGCGAGCAACAGTTGTCTCTGCAGAGTATGAATGTGCCGATTTTTCCTCTGCAACTGACGACAGCAGAAAAAGAGTCAAATTTGATGCTCGAAGTGGAGCAAGGTAGTGATGGTAGTGTGCGTTGGCGTTCGCACAATGGCAGTGCGAAAAAAGTTGATGAGAAAGGTTTGGTCGATGCCTGGTTGATCGACGCCAGCGCCTTATATCGTCAAGCAGCGAATGCCCATACACAAAGCTACTTGATACAAGCACGGGTGACGGTACCCGAGTCATTTCAAGGTGTGGCGAGTTTTAGTCTAGAAACCAGTGATGATCTCCAGCACTGGCAGAGTGTAGCGCAACACCCGCAAATTTTGCAGCTGCGCCATCAAGAGCAAAGTTTGCAGCAATTGGAATTCAATTTGCCAGCAGTGCAAGCGAAATATCTGCGTCTACGTTGGGACCAAACGAGCAAGGCACCTCGTATCTTAAGCGTGCAATTAGACGCACAAATGCAAAATTGGATATTGCCGAGTTTGCTGTGGACCACAGCGATTAAGCCATCGCAGTGTGACAACAAAGCCTGTGAATACCTTGTACCCCGCAATTTACCTGTCGATAGTGTGCGAGTTAAATTACCACAACTAAATAGCGTGGATAAATTGACGCTGAGTGGCGTGTTAGAGTCGGTGAATGTCGATCATCATCACATCAGACATAGTCTCAACCCGCTCTATGTTTTACGCCACCAAAAGAATAATCGTCCGCAAAGTACTGAATATGATCACTATCTACGTAATTTTCAGGCATATCGTTTGCTGTTCGATGGCAAAGAAATTGAAAACGACGCAGTCCCTGTTAATGGTGCGAATTATCTGAAATTGCGTGTACGTAGTGAATCGAACAATTTGGCCAATAGCGCACCAGAGATTCAAATCGGCAGTATGGCACGCCACCTCGTTTTCTTAGCGCGCGGTGCTGCACCGTATCGTCTTGAATGGGGCCAAGAAGTACAGCAAGGTGCAGCCACCGAGATGGCGATGCTAATGCCGAAACAAGCTGATACCATGGGTTTTAGCAACGGTGCAACGGTGCAGTTACTTACCGGCGCGAATGAGGTAGCTGCTAGTGACGCATCCATAGCGATGACTACAAAAGAGAAAGGGCAAGAACACAAATCTGCGGCGCAGAATAAGTGGTGGTTGTGGATCGCTTTATTGGGCGCAGTGGCTTTACTCGGCTGGATGGTATGGTCGTCTTTAGCGAAGATGGATGAAGAAAATAAGAAGCCAAGTTGAGTGAGGTCCGTAGCGTAGATTGTGGCTGTCATGCTGCTGTCAAAAATCTAGTCTATGCTGGCGTCGCTATGGTCAAGACATCTGCATCTTCTATTTTTCCGAACCGCGACAAGCTCATGATTTTTGACGCTGACGGCACCATTATTGATGCCTTCAGCGCGATTGAAGCCACCTTCGCTGAGCACGATATGGACATCGGTGAGCTTCAAGCTTTTCAGAAGCGACGTAAGCTATTTAAGTATGTCGGCGGCTTGAAGGAATTTCCAGTCAATATCAAGAAGCAGTTAGGCAAAAAGAGTCGCCAGAAAATCATCGCGACCCTCACTGAGGTCTATCGCGAACGAGCTTGTTTATACGAAGGTGTGGCCGACTTGATCAAACAATTGATGGCCA
>CALKVB010000346.1 GCA_937996605.1 uncultured Oxalobacteraceae bacterium
AACATAAATGAGAGGCTGGCGTCTTGCTTAAATAAGGCCTCTAATTCTTGCACATCGGCATCTCGAGAAACTAAGTTAAGTAATTTCAGAAGCCGAGCACGTGCAGTTGAATCACTGCTTTTATTCGGCTTTTCTGGTGAGAACGCAAAATCACCACTAAACAGACTGAAACCTGCATCTGAGGCGGCCTGTTGCTGCATCAAGGTTTTGAGATTTTTTGCTAAATGCTGATTATTTTGAAGGCTAAAAAGCCAAGGCTGAACATGTGATGGGATGCCCTGACCGCAATCCACAATAATGCCCTTAGTGTCTGGCCAGATTAGAGAAGATTTCGAATTGAAGTCATCCATCAAGATACGCATCCCCTGTGAACTGAAATGCGCCAACTTCTGTTGAACTTCTTTGTCAATACAATTGGTTTCTGGAACAGATAACACAATGTTCTTACTACAAGCACGTTCTGCAAAATCCATGGGGAGCGCGCTTACTTGACTTATCGGCAATATTACAAATAACGGCGATAGTCTTTCAAAGAAATCAACCTGTTGCAGAACATTCAATAAATATGCATAGCCATCCCCAGATCCTCCCTGGAAATGCGGCATCAAAGCAATCAGTTTCTGCTGACTATTTACGTAACCGTCCAACGCCACCACATTTAACTATCAGTTAATTTGATGCACTCTCCAAATTGGATCAATTCATTTTGGAGAGCACAGCATGTCAAGAGGTAAGTCGGTCATCAGTCGCGCAGATTGGCTGGAGCATGTCAGCACCTGGCGCACATCAGGGTTGACGCAAGCAGCGTATTGTCGAGATCATCAATTAAATGCCACGACATTCAACGGCTGGATTTTACGTGGACGCGTGAAGTCGCCAGCTACCGTACCTTTGGTCACGCTTCCAATTGCTATTGAACCAGGTCCTGCGTCACCATCGGCTTTGTCGCTCGTTTTACAACACGGCTCAGGATGGCAACTTACGCTACCAATGGATGTGCGGATCACTTGGCTAGCGCAATTACTCAAAGAGTTAGCATGATCAGACCGGATCAAATTTATTGCGTGGTTGAACCAGTCGACATGCGCCGTGGCTTAGAAAGCTTATCGCAATGGATACAAACGAGTTTAGGGGCCACGCCATGCGATGGCACTGCCTACGCATTTAGCAATCGTTCTAAAACACGATTAAAACTGCTCATTTGGGATGGTACTGGTGTGTGGTGCTGTCAGCGCCGATTACACCGTGGCGCATTTATCTGGCCCAGTCACGATGATCGATGTTGGGTGATGACGCAAGCACAATGGGATTGGCTCATCAAAGGTGTCGATTGGCAGCGCTTAACCGTACAAGCACCAGCACACTGGCGGGTGTAGCCTTCACTGCCCTCAAAAAAAACAGCGGAGCACGATACTTTTTGTTGTAAACATGCGCGAGTCTAGGTAAACTTCTTCCATGGATCTCGCTACCACACTCGCGCAATTTAATCCCCATACCACGTCACCAGAACAGTTGGCGATGCAAGTTGCCGCTTGGGCAGAACAAGCGCAAAAGGATGCCATTAAAATCGCCCTGCACGATGCAGAAATGCATCGCAAAGACACTAAAATTGCGGCACTCACTTTAGAGTTGGCGTACCACAAGCGGATTAAATTCTGTAGCACCTCCGAAGCCTTCACAGCGCAGCAACGGGATTTATTCGATGAGACGCAAGAAACTGACCTTAATGCCATGCAGGCGGAACTAGAGCAACTCGCCTCAACCCCACGCGTAAAAAACAAACCTACCGGGCGCAAGCCATTGCCAGCAGCATTGCCACGTATTGAACATCGTCATGAACCCGAATCGTGTTCTTGTGGCGCTTGCGGTCAAGCATTGGTGCAGATTGGTGAGGACATCACCGAACAGCTTGATGTTGAACCGGCACGGTTCTTTGTGCAGCGGCATATTCGTCCACAGTATGCTTGTCGTCAATGTGAAACGATCACAGCAGCGGCGATTCCCCCGTCCATTATTGACGGCGGCTTAGCTACTCCTAGCTTACACGCTTGGGTAGTGATCCAGAAATATCAGGATCACTTGCCGCTGTATCGGATCGAACAAATCAGTGCTCGTCATGGCGTGGCGATTTCTAGATCCACCTTGGCAGAATGGATAGGCCGGATCGGCGTAGCGCTTCATCCATTAGCTGAGCGTTTGTCTGAATTACTGAGACAACGCCAGGTATTGCATGCGGATGAAACGCCCGTACCACAACTCGATCCTGGCAAAGGAAAAACCAAACGTGCTTATTTGTGGGCATACCGCAGCAATAGCTTGGAGTCCGGTGCGCCTATTGTGGTGTTTGAATTCCAGTCGGGTCGCAGTGGTTCGCACGCACAAAGTTTCCTGACCAATTGGCAGGGACATCTGATGGTGGATGATTACGGTGGGTATAAACATCTGTTTAAACAAGGTATCACCGAACTGGCTTGTCTTGCACATGCTCGCCGAAAATTCTTTGATCTGCACGCCGCCAATCAACATCCGGTAGCAGAAGAAGCATTGCAACGCATTGCGCAGCTATATCAACTTGAAAATGAGGCGGCAGGCTACTCCAGAGAAGAACGGCAACGATGGCGAGCTGAGCATGCCAAACCGCGCCTGGAAGCAATGCACCTTTGGTTACTGAACACACGCAAAACCAGCGCTGAAGGTAGTGCGCTGTCACGCGCCATCGACTACAGTTTAAAACGCTGGCCAGCTATCTTGCGTTATGCCGACAGCGGACATCTTCCCATCGACAATAACCCAATCGAGAATGCGATCAGGCCCATTGCCATCGGCAAGAAAAACTGGCTGTTCGCCGGTTCTGAGCGCGCCGGAAAACGTGCAGCGGCAATTCAAACTTTGTTGGCAACAGCCAAAGCGAACGGCATCGAGCCGTTCACATGGCTGAAAGAAACCTTAGAAAAATTACCCACTTGCCCAAACAGCCGTATTGACGAACTTCTGCCGTTACTAACTTAACAGCAAATTGACAGCAAGAACAGGTGGTTGTGCCGTACGCTTACAACTTAACAGCAAATTGACAGCAAGAACAGGTGGTTGTGCCGTACGCTTACCTATTTACAATAGGCAACAAGGGAACAATAGGAATCATGAGTAAACAAATCTCCAGATTTTTACTCTGAGCACACTCTCAGTTAAATGCCTAAAAGCAATTTATATCCTGATAGTAAGTTGAAAATTACACAATTGCAAGACTATTTCATGTCTAAAGCATGTTTAATTACACATGTTGCTTTCACAAGACAATGCCATAAATCTCAATTTCAATTCCTATTTTGTCGATGTCATTAAGCTTTCGATGTGCGTGTACATTGAGCCTATGCATTCATTCAAAGGTCCAAAAACATCTGCTGCAAGTCATTCAGGAATCGTTGTCCAAGCGGACTCGGTTTGATGCGCAAATGATCAATTTCAAGCAATGATTTCTTTTCGGCCTGATTCAATACGTTCTCAATTGAATTTAACAAGAGACCAGTGCGTTCGTAAAATAATTTCGATTCAAAACCATCATTCAATCGCAAGGCATTTAGCATAAATTCAAAAGGTAATTCTCCGCGTTGAATTTCGACAGACTCTTGAACGGCATTACCCATCATCGCTCCATCGACAAAAGCTTTTGGCTGTTTATGCCGCAATTGTCGAATGATCCGATGTGGGAACGAGATTTTTGAGTGAGCCCCAGCACCAATGCCCAAGTAGTCGCCGAAGTTCCAATAATTCAAATTGTGGCGAGACTCAAAACCAGGCTTCGCAAATGCTGAAACTTCATAATGGTGATAACCAGCGGCTTTCATTTTATCCTGAATATGCTCCTGCATTTGAGCACTCAAATCGTCATCAGGAATATCCGGTGGATACTTAGCGAAATAAGTGTTTGGTTCTAGCGTCAAATGGTACAGCGACAAATGCGTTGGCTCAAAACCGAGTGCGAGGTCTAAATCCCGAGCGGACTCTTCCAGGGTTTGCTGCGGCAATGCAAACATTAAATCCAAATTAAAGTTTGAGAAGTTCTTTCGCGCAATCTCAATAGCGCGCATCGCCTCATCGCCGTCATGTATCCTGCCAAGTGCTTTCAAGTGTCGACTATTAAAACTCTGAATTCCGATTGACAGTCGATTAATGCCGCTGTCTCGATATTGACGAAATTTTTCTGCCTCAAAAGTGCCAGGATTAGCTTCCATACTAATCTCCGCATTGCTATCCAATGGCAGTAAGGTACGAATATCAGAGAGAAGCTGATCAAGACCGGCAGCAGACATTAAGCTGGGTGTCCCACCGCCGATAAAAACCGTAAATATCTTTCTCCCCCAAATCATAGGCAAGGCAAACTCAAGGTCCGCTCGTAGCGCCTTCAAATATGCTTGCTCATCAAACGCTTGTTTCACCTCGTGTGAATTAAAATCACAATAAGGGCATTTGCGAACACACCAAGGAAAATGAATATACAGCGATAGAGGAGGTAAACTCGTTAAATTCAGCACTCCTTCAGCCAAATATTGCTGTTGCACGCTTGTGGAGACTTCGCTAATTGCATGCGGACGTTCAGCAGATGACCTAACTGACTGCTCATCTGTGTGAGCAGTTTTGATTGGGATTATCATACTTACCCCAGTTTCTGAACGAGTGCACTCAATGCCTGAGCGCGATGAGAGATACCATTTTTCTCTGCTGCAGTAAGTTGTGCCACCGTCTTACCGAACTCTGGCAAGAAGAAATGTGGGTCGTATCCAAAACCACCCTCACCACTCGCCTCTTCGACAATCTGACCTACCCACTTACCGTCAGCGATCA
>CALKVB010000347.1 GCA_937996605.1 uncultured Oxalobacteraceae bacterium
TTTGGCTTTTGGGGATGGCTGGATAATTCGATCGGTATCATTGCTTTGTTGTTCGCTTTCTTTGTGGCATTTAATACCTTGGAGGCAAGTCAACCGTCTTTGGTCTCTCGCATTGCGCCGCCTGCCGCCAAAGGCGCGGCTTTGGGCGTCTACAACACTTTGCAAGCGCTAGGGCTGGCCACTGGCGGTGCACTTGGCGGGTGGATGAAACAACACACTGGCAGCAGCGCTATCTTCATTTTCACTGCAGTTTTATCGCTGATCTGGCTTATAATCGCAGTCCGCATGCCGCAAATCTCAAAACGTGGCGCAAAGCCAGCGTAATTGAGTGAGAGTCTAGGTTTGTAGAGGTATGCGGGAAGTGTAAGACCTAAGCAAAATTGTCCTCCTGAATGGAAAGCATTTTTGACCAATTGAAACATGTGAGTTACGTTGATAAATTAGCGGTAACGGTAGCAATTCAATTGTAGAGTGGCAGCGCAAGGCGCAAACTGCAGCAATACATCAGTATTGCGAAGCTTTGCAACGCAGCGATGACCTCTAGAATTGGATTGATGCCTTATCGCATTGAGAGTAGGAGACATTGAAATGGCATCATTAAATAAAGTCCTGATTATCGGTAATCTAGGACGTGATCCAGAAACACGTTACATGCCAAGTGGCGACGCCATGACGACGATCGCTGTGGCGACCACAGAAACGTGGAAAGACAAACAAACTGGCGAGAAAAAAGAAGCGACCGAATGGCATCGCGTGACTTTCTTCGGCAAGTTGGCTGAGATTGCTGGCCAATACCTGAAAAAAGGTTCGCAAGTGTATATCGAAGGTTCTTTGCGTACGCGTAAATACACAGACAAAGATGGCGTAGAAAAATACGCAACCGACATCCGTGCAGACGAAATGAAAATGTTGGGTAGCCGTCAAGGCATGGGTGGTGGCGGTGGTGCGGCGATGGATGACGATGGCTACGGCGGTGGCGCACCAGCACCACGTCAGCAGCAACAATACAGCGCACCAGTGCAGCAACCACGTCAAGCGCCAGCACAACGTCCAGCACCGAACTTCTCAGATATGGATGACGATATTCCTTTTTGATTAAAAGGGTCGAGACAAAGTAAAAACAGCACATTTGATGTGCTGTTTTTTTTCGTTCGCTGATATGATTGGTTGCGTGTTTATCCCCAACTACCATCAGATTTTCCTGCAGTTAGAGTCGGCGCTGTAGGTACGCGTTGAGACCAAAACGGCAATAGAAACATTAACAGAAGCAGGACGCTGATTTCTGCTAACCTAACTCCACGCGATTTCTCCCCGAATTTTTAGCTCGATACAAGGCAAGGTCTGCACGCTCAAACACGTTTTCTGGCGAGCTGTCATTGGCGCCGATTTGTGTGATACCAATACTGATGGTGATGGGGATGCTGTGATCGTTATCTTGTAGCGGTGTGGCTTCAATTCTGCCGCGCAATCGTTCAGCGAAGATGGCTGCTGCGTGCACATCGGTATCCGGCATCAATATCGAAAATTCTTCACCACCAATACGACCTATGCTATCGACACGGCGTAAGTCATTACGCATGATGCGGCTTACATGTTGCAGCATATGATCACCGACGGCATGACCGTAATGATCATTGACATGTTTGAATAGATCCAAATCGAGTAGCAGCAAACTACATTGCGCTTGCGGCGCACGCTGTATACGTGCGATTTGCCGGTTGAGGTCATCGATGTAATCGCGTCGTGAAGCTAAGCCGGTTAAGAAGTCAGTGGTGGCCATCATGCGTAATTCATCTTCACGCGCTTTGCTCTCGGTGATGTCTCGACTGATACCAAAAATGCCGGTGACGGTTTTGCCATCTTCGCTTAGCATCGGCCATTTATTCGTACTGAGCCAACCTTTGCTGCCATCTTTGCGGAAGTAAGGATCGACTTTATTCAACACAGCCACGCCATCACGAAAGATCGGGATTTCCTCTTGAATATACACTTGTGCAGTTTCGAGTGGAAAGATTTCATCGTCATGTTTGCCTACGAGGTCGCGCCAGCTCTTGTGCCCAGTGAGATCGGCTACGGCTTGGCTGCAAAATCGAATCCGACTTTCTTTGTCTTTGATGTAGATAAAATCTGATGTCGACTCGAGCACGGTGATAAAGTCTTTGTTCATTCTTTGCAAGTCTGACTCTGCCTGCTTGCGTTCGCTGATGTCCTCGATGGCAATGATCAGTGCCGATTCATCATGCAGGTCAAGGTGGCTGAGGTTAATGCTAAACCATATGTTTTGATCGACGTTTTGGCACTCATAGGTGGTGGGTTGTTGGCTTTGTATGACTTGTGTGGCGAGCTGCATCAATGAATTATGCGGCACTGCGAAGTATTCAGCGATTTGGCTTAGTAGGGCGCCATGCAAGGCGTCAATTCCTGTTAGCTTGGAAAAAGTATGGTTAGCATATACCACAAGAAAATCGGGTATATCGCTGCTTGCGTCAAGCAATGGTTTGCAGTACAGCACACCATAGCGTAAGTATTCCAATAAATTGAAACAGTTGCTGCATTTATTGAAGTCATCCGTCGGCATCGTCGACGAAGTTCGTATTAGCAGGTTTGACTTGTTATCCATGGCTCTTTTTTATATCGACCAGTCGACTTATTGTTTAGCGTAGCTCCCTCTGTATTGAGCATACCCCGCTGAACTTACCGTCCTTTGATCTGTGTCAATCGTGCGAGCTATCGACAAACATAGTTATAAGGTCGTGATGCTTAGGTGCGGAAGGTATGCAGGTGAATACTGGTCTCGGTATTTTGAATCGCCTTGATTAGGCGTATGCGTTCCAAGATTGTTGATAGCTCAGACAAGTTTGCTGCCCTAAGACTGGCGAGTAAATCCCAACGTCCGTTGGTGTCGTGGATTTCTTCAATACCTGGCTCGCCTAACAGCTTGGCAATCACGGCCCGTGTTTCATTGCCTTCCACGGCGATGCTTATCCAAGCATGGATCTCGTTTGGTTGCGCGTCGGGACGTAGTCTTACGGTGTAGCCGACGATAACGCCGTCTTTTTCGAGTTTTTCGATACGGTTATTGACCGTGCCGCGCGACACCTTCAATTTATGTGCCAAAGCGGCAATACTGAGGCGGGCGTTGGTGCGTAATAGTGCAATTAATTGTTGATCTAAAGCGTCCATTTTGTTCATTCCGTCAATATATGCTTTCATTTTGCCAGCTTTTTGACGAAATTGGTACATTTTTGCTGATTCTGTTTAACAATGACATCCCGTAAGATTCTCCCATCAAATTTAGAAAAGAACTTACGCAAAGTTGTTGCAGCGAGATTTACCCCTTCGCTACAGAGAAACAGTAAAAGCGCTGTTTGATCAAACAGCTGGTTGTAGAAATTTTGCGCAAGTTCTCGAGCACCCCGCTCTAGGGGATTTAAACAGAGAATTGAAAAACGGAGACCATCATGTCCACAACTACACAAACAATTACACCACGCCGCGCAGTGACTCAATATTTGAGCGCAGAACGTGTCGCTGAAATCATCAACAAGCGCGGTATCGCTGCATGTATCACTGGCGTTGCTTCCTATATCAACCAAGATTTCTTGCGTTGGAATGCGTTTGATAAGTGTGCTCGCGTTGCTAGCCACTCAGACGTTGGCGTGATCGAATTGATGCCTATCGCCGATGACAAGAGCTATACATTTAAGTATGTGAACGGCCATCCAAGTAACTATCGCTTCAATTTGCCAACTGTAATGGCATTTGGTGTGTTGGCTGACGTAGAAACAGGCGTACCAGAATTGGTGAGTGAATTAACTTTGACTACCGCCATTCGTACAGCGGCGATGTCTGCAGTCGCAGCACGTGCATTGGCACGTGACAATTGCAAAACGATGGCGATCATCGGCAATGGCGCACAAAGTGATTTCCAAGCTTTGGCTTTCCATCATTTGTTAGGCGTAGAAACCTTCCATTTGTATGACATCGATTCCGCAGCAACAGACAAATTGGAAGCGAATTTGGCGAAATTTGGTTTGAAAACCAAACGTTTCAATAGCACCAAAGAAGCCGTCAAAGGCGTTGATATCATCACGACAGTGACCGCTGACAAAACTAATGCAACCATCATCACACCAGACATGATAGAACCAGGTATGCATATTAACGGCGTGGGTGGCGATTGCCCAGGTAAGACAGAGTTGCATGCGGATGTATTGCGTATGGGCCCAGTGTTCTGTGAATTTGAACCACAGTCACGTATCGAAGGCGATATGCAGCAAATGCCAGCAGACTTCCCAGTAACAGAATTGTGGACAGTATTGTCTGGCAAAGTGGTTGGTCGTAGCAGCGCTGACCAAGTGACGATTTTTGATTCTGTTGGTTTTGCTTTGGAAGATTATTCTGCTTTGCGTTATATGCGCGATGTGGCAATCGAATTGGGTATGAATGAAACTTTGTCATTGATCCCAGCGTTGCCAGACCCAAAAAATCTGTTTGGTTTTATCGGTGCAAATGCAGGTGTTAATGCCACAACAACAGCTGCGCGTGCCTTACCAGCGTTTGTCGGTTAAGAGAAAATAGTTAATTTTGTCTTTTAAGTATTAAAGAAGATGCAAGTTTGATCGTCCGGTAATACGAATTGAGCCCGAATTTCGCAAGAATTCGGGTTTTTTTTCGTTCGAAACAAAAATAAAGTCGAAATATTTAAAAAAACTGAGAATTTGTAATTATTTGTGTCAACCAAGCGTTTCTGGCTCGCGTTCTTGGGCGTAAGCATCTTCACACGATGGTTTGAGAATAGTGAAGAGAGATCGGAAGAGCACACGTCTGAACTC
>CALKVB010000348.1 GCA_937996605.1 uncultured Oxalobacteraceae bacterium
ATGCGAATAATAAAGGTTTGTATGAGCCGTCACACGGTTCAGCTCCCGATATCGCTGGCAAGGGGATTGCAAATCCATTGGCGACAATTTTGTCGGCCGCGATGATGCTTCGGTATTCCTTAAAGATGGAGGCACATGCAGACCGTATTGAGAATGCGGTGAAGGCGGTCTTGGCAAGTGGTTTGCGCACACCGGATATTTTTGAGGATGGATGTGTAAAAGTCGGTACCGAAGATATGGGTGATGCAGTGGTAAGGGCTTTGGTGTAGTTTGTGAATCGAGCGAGTTAAGCTCGCAACTTTTAGGGAAAGATGATGAAACTAGTTGGTTTGGTAGGTTGGCGTGGAATGGTGGGTTCTGTCTTGATGCAACGTATGCAACAAGAGGGCGATTTTGCTCACATTGAACCTGTGTTTTTTTCGACTTCGAACACGGGCGGCGCAGCTCCTGCAATGGCGAAGAATGAAAAGACATTGAAAGACGCAAATGATATTGATGCATTGAAAAAATGCGACATTATTATTACCTGCCAAGGCGGCGACTATACCTCTGCAGTTTTTCCGAAATTGCGCGCGTCCGGTTGGGATGGTTATTGGATCGATGCTGCATCCACTCTGCGCATGGAAAATGATGCGGTTATCGTTTTGGATCCAGTCAATCTCGATGTGATTAAATCGGCGTTGTCTCGTGGTGTGAAAAATTATGTTGGCGGTAATTGCACGGTTTCTTGCATGTTGATGGGGCTCGGTGGCCTGTTTTCAAATGGTTTGGTGGAGTGGATGTCTTCGATGACCTACCAAGCAGCCTCTGGCGGTGGCGCTCAGCATATGCGTGAATTGCTGACGCAATTTGGCGCCATTAACTCTGAAGTTAAAGCTTTGCTCGATGATCCCGCTTCTGCGATTTTGGAAATTGATCGTAAGGTTTTGGCGAAACAACATAACTTCTCTGCGGATGAAACTAAGCAATTTGGCGTGCCACTTGCAGGTAATTTGATTCCTTGGATTGATAAAGATTTGCATAACGGGCAATCTAAAGAGGAATGGAAAGCAGGAGCTGAGACTAATAAGATTTTAGGGTTAGGTGAGGCTTTTGGTACAGCTGCCATTCCAGTTGATGGCCTGTGTGTGCGTATCGGTGCGATGCGTTGCCATTCACAAGCTCTGACGATTAAGTTGAAGAAGGACGTTCCTTTGGATGAGATCGTTGATATGATCGCGACAAATAATCAATGGGTAAAGGTTGTGCCAAATACTCGCGAAGATTCTATGCGTGATTTAACACCGGCTGCTGTTACCGGTAGTTTGACAATTCCTGTTGGCCGCTTGCGTAAGATGCAAATGGGTGGAGATTACTTGTCCGCCTTTACTGTCGGAGATCAATTGCTTTGGGGTGCTGCAGAGCCTCTGCGTCGTATGCTTAAAATTTTGATCGATTAATTTGCAAGATTTTTGGCAAGTGTTAACTTGCGGCATTTAAAAAAAGGAACGTAATCGTTCCTTTTTTTTATTCTAAATTTTTAATATTAATCAAGATTGTCTAGTGGTAACAACGAATTTATCCAGATTCGGGTAAATCCCTTCTTAATGTATTTACCATATCTAGAATTCACGTTAAGCTTGCAGCGTAAGGTGGGTAATGTTATCTTGATTCAACATGTCTTCCTTTTGTGCAAATTTATAAAAAGAAATAGATAAATTTGTATTGATAAAATTTCCCTGGAAATGTTCTAAAAATGCATAAACAAAAACGCCTATCGACAAGAATTTTAGGAACAAAAGCGCTGAAACTTGCCGCATTTTCGACCTTACTTGTCTTCTCAAATGCATATGCGACTGGCCTTGGGAAGTTGACAGTACTTTCTTCACTGGGGCAACCACTGCGGGCTGAAATTGAGTTGACTTCACCAAATAAAGAGGAAATTAGTTCTCTTGTACCGAAAGTGGCGTCGATCGAAGCATTTCGACAAGCGAACATTGAATTTAACCCTGCTTTGTTGTCTTTGCGTTTTGCAGTTGAGCCTCGAGGGAGCGGTTATGTCATTCGTGTTAGCTCGACGCAGCCAATGAATGAGCCTTGGATTGACTTTTTGTTGGAAATGAATGCGAGTAGCGGTAAACTGGTACGAGAATATACCGCATTGCTTGATCCTGCTGAACTTGCTTCAAGTCAATCACCACAGGTAGCGAATCCATCGACACCGAATATTGTGGTGAAACAGGTGACTCCAGTTCTGCCTCCAAAGTCACAAGAGTCTAAATCGGCCAATCGTGAAGATACTGCGGCGATTCCATCTCAAAAAAAGTCCAATAAGCCCTTGCGAGAGCAAGCGTTAGAAGTTTCGACTTCGAGCCAACAGTATCGTGTGAGGTCTGGAGATACTCTCGTTAAGATAGCGTCTGCGAACGCTAATGGTGTTTCATTAGATCAGATGTTGGTTAGCATTTATAGAGCAAATCCACAGGCATTTGTTGGTGAAAATATGAATCGCTTGAAAGCGGGGCAGATTTTGACCATCCCAGATGCAGACAGTGCACGTGTGAGCACAGCCTCTGAGGCGCGCGCCGTGGTTCAGGCGCACTCTGCCGATTTCAATTCGTATCGAAATAAATTAGCGGGGCAAGTGATGTCGGCGCCTGCAGAAAAGCTTTCCTCAAACAAGCAAACCGCAAGCGGTACGATTTCGACCAAAGTGAAAGAGGCACCAACTGCGTCGAACGAAGCGTTGGATAAGCTGAAATTATCAAAAGTGCCCTCCGCTCACGCGAAGTCGGAAGTGAAAGGGATGACTGATGAAGATCGAATTGCAAAGGATAAGGCATTAGCGGAGGCAAATGCCCGAGTGAAAGAGCTCGAAAAAAATGTTAGTGAACTTAACAAGTTATTAGCGGTTCCATCCAAATCGTCGCCGAGTGCTTCTGTTGCCTCTGCGAAGCAAGCCGAGGTGAAGTCGGAGGTAACAGCAAAGCCTGCTTCAACTCCAGCGATTGCTGCCGCCTCGTCTAGTGCAAGTGTAGTTCGAGCCGAGAAAGTTTCCTCTGCTGAGACCGCAGCGAGTACTTCTGCAAGTGCTGTAGCGAGTGTTTCTGCGAAAGCATCGACTCCAAATGAGCAACAATCGGCGAGTGCTTCGGCTGCAGTAGCAAAACCTAAGCCTAAAAAGCCAGCGCCACCACCAGCACCAGTTGAAGAGTCAAGCTGGTTCGATGTGAAGTATTTAATTGCTGGGGGGCTGTTGTTGGTATTGACCGGTGGTATCGGAATCTATTCTAGAAGTCGTAAGAAAACGGCTCATCAGTTTGAAGATAGTATCCTTACAGGTTCGAGTTTGAAGGCAAATTCAATGTTTGGATCTACTGGTGGGCAAAGCGTCGATACAAACAATAGTGTGTTCAATTCCAATTTCGCACCTTCTGCAAGTCAATTAGATGCAAATGAAGTTGACCCCGTTGCTGAGGCTGATGTTTATATCGCTTATGGACGTGACACCCAAGCGGAAGAGATACTGAAGGAAGCATTGCGGACTCAGCCAGATCGACATGCGGTCCGCTTGAAGTTGCTTGAGATTTATTACGGTCGCAAAGATCTTCGTTCATTCGAGCTTTTTGCTGGTGAGCTTTATGGAATGACGCATGGCGAAGGGGAAGATTGGGCTCAGGCCGCCTCAATGGGCGTTGCTCTAGATCCATCTAACCCTCTTTATGCGGGTGCAAGTGCGCCGGCTGAGTCTTTTGGCGCTGCGAATCTAGGTTTGCCGACGCAGCCACTGGAAGATCTAGAGCCGGATCCAATTCTTGATAGCTCATTGTCAGAAGATATGCTGGACTCAATCAGTATCATTGATACAGCACATGCACTGTCTGATGATTCAGGCTTGGGTGAGTTCTCGATGGATTCAGGTAAACAAGAGACTGCACTTACAGATATTTCTGATGGGGTGCTAGATTTTGACTTGGATATTTCTGAGTCAGCTGATCCCGATGTTAGCCAGGAGCAAAGTCTTGAGTTCGCACCAACTCTGCCAGAAATTGAGTCAGTGAGCACAATTAATCGAGTTCAAGAAGAAGAGCCAACACCGATTATTGATTTTGGGTCGATTGATTTCGATCTTGGTGGCGATGAGGAAATCAAACTAGATGAGCCGGCAAAGGTCTCAAAGGAAGCAGACGTGGCCGATGATTTTGCCGATGACGCTTCTTCGTTGAACTTCTCTTTGGACGTGCCAGCTGCTGCAACTGACTCTATTGATGAGTCGAAGTCTTTGGATTTTGAGATGCCTGATTCCGAAAGCATTGAGATTGTAGCGCCTCAAATACTAGAGCATTCTGACTCTCTCATTAGTCAGGAGAATCCAGGTTTGGACTTAGACGATTCCTCTCCCTATAATGCGGAGATGGCAACAAAACTGGATTTGGCGGTCGCCTATCAGGAGATCGGTGATAAAGAAGGGGCCCGCGAGCTTCTAGATGAAGTTGTTCGAGGTGGTTCAAACGATCAAGTTCAGAAAGCGAAGGCAATGCTGGAACAGTTGAACTAGGTAATTTCGTTTAAGACCAAGGGCGCAGCGCAAGCTTGCGCCCATTTTTGTT
>CALKVB010000349.1 GCA_937996605.1 uncultured Oxalobacteraceae bacterium
TTCATTTAAACGTTGGCAATAAGGATGATCAATGTCAGCTAGACTCTTTACTGTCTGGTCAAGAATCGTCAGTGAGGGCACGAGCCATACCACAAACTTCGGACGACTAGGGTTGTATTCAGCAAAAGCAGTGAATATGCGTTCAAGTGCATTTACTGCGATAAAAGTTTTGCCACCAGCAGTCGGGACTTTGACGCAGACATGTGGCACTGCTTGAACATTGTATTTATATACCTGATTCAGCACCCCTTTATTTTGCCAGTAAGTGCCAAACGTCTTGTTTAAGTGTCCTTTGCATTCAAGAAGCGTTTGGAGATAAGTATTGAGATCATTAAGCACATCGGCTTGGTAGTCTTTGAGTTCCATAGAATTTGCCGATATTGTTAGAAGCGTGTGATGTCACGCGGAATGCGCTTAAATGTGATGCCGTGTTTGTATAGAAAGGCTTTGTCAAATGCGCATTTGTCGGCATAGATAATGAATTGCTCGGGGCGTTTGCCACCTTCTCCCAAAATTGGTTTAAAGTTTAAGCTCGCTAAGAAGTCTAAATTTAGTGTGGTTACCTGATCTCGCTCATAGTAGAAGACCCAGAGTGCAGTATCACTGATTCCCAAAACGTAGCGGCTAATAGGGCTGTCTTGACCGCATTGTTTTTCGGTCGGGATATTTTCGGTGTAGGAAACGTAGCTGCGGATCGCTAGTTCGCCGACTTCTTCATTGAGATTCTTATCTTCATTGAACAATGCATGTCCGACCGTATAGTAATCAAAACCGCCACCGGTACCTGGGACAGCTTTTGATCCTTCTCCATAGCCATTGATTACGCGGCGAACTCGCTCGGCTGTGATTGTTTCTGCGTAGTCCATCATTTCGCATAGGATGAAGCGACGGTTACCTTTGTCACGACTGTTGAGATTAAGAACTGCATGTGCTGTTGTCCCCGTTCCTGCGAAGGAGTCGAGAATTATCGCACTGCTGTCGCAAGCAATTTCGATTAACTTTGCAATTAGGCGAGTCGGTTTAGGCGTTGAAAAAGGAGAGTCCTCAATTATTTCGAGCAGCTCAGTTCTTGCCTCTTGTGTATGGCCGAAATCGGAATATGGGAGTACTGAACGAGGAACTACATCCTCCATCTCAGTAAGAAATTTCTTTAATCTTGGCATTTTTGCGTTGCCGTCAATACCCCAATAGATCAAATTTTCCTTTTCATTGATTGCGTGGCGGGCAGCATCAAACTTCCATACCGCGGTCCTTTTGGGAAGTATCGTTTCTCCAGTATTTGGATTTTTGATAGGGTGATATAAATTTGGGCGTTCGTCCGATGACTTGTTGCAGGTATATGTCACTGAATTCCATACGCCACGTGGATCTTTATCTGGGTTCTTGTAGTTGGCTAATTGAGCTTCTGTTCGCTTTAGTTTTCTTGGCAACCAGTTGTTTTTTCGTTTTGCGAAAACTAGGATATTCTCGTGATCTGAACTAAAGTACTTAGCATCATTGGCGGGCGAGACACGCTTCTGCCAGCAAAGGCTCGTAATAAAATTTGCCAGTCCAAAAATTTCATCAAGCAAGAATCGGAGACTTGCTGCTTCATTGTCATCGA
>CALKVB010000350.1 GCA_937996605.1 uncultured Oxalobacteraceae bacterium
TACAAGGTGACTGGAGTTCAGACGTGTGCTCTTCCGATCTGTGTTCACCCGTTTACCTGATGTCGATGGCTATGCGCCACAAGTAGGGCATGTGAACGGTTACGCGGCGGGACGTGATCCAAAAACACAAACGACATGGCTAGCCCATTGCTATGGCGCGATTGGTGTGGCGCGCGGCAATGAGACTGATAGTGGTAACGGCAGCTCTTTGTATGCAGTGACGGGACACGCGCCGCGCAATCTCGATCGTAATATCACCGTCGTCGGCAAAGTGGTGCAAGGTATAGAGTTACTGTCTAGCCTGCCGCGAGGTACGGGTGCCCTAGGGTTTTATGAAAAGGCAGAAGAACGTACCGCAATCAAATCTGTACGCATGGCAGCCGATGTGCCAGAGGCCGAACGTCTTAAAATCGAAATGTTTCGTACCGATACACCGAGTTTTCAAGCCTTAGTCGAAGCGCAGCGTAATCGCGGTGGAGATTGGTATAAGTTTGCAGCGAATCATATCGAGCTCTGCAATGTGCCTGTGCCAGTGCGAGTTGTGAAGTAATCATTTTGTAGTGTATACTCGGTTTAAATAGGAAATATAGATGAAGAAATTTGTGCCTTTGGTGATGCTGACTGTATTGATGTCGACAGGATGCATGACGGTAAATGTCAGTTCCAAACAATTTGTGCCGCAGGATATTTTTAAATTAAGCTTGTTGAAAAACCGCGCTCCTGAATATCAAATACGCGATCTGGAATTTGTACAAGCAGATGGTTCTATCAGTCGAGGCGTGTATTTTTCTAAGCCAGGGGCACAGGCCACAGTTTTGTATTTCCTCGGCAGTGGTGTGCGTATCGACGCCAGTGGAGCGTTTTTCTTGAAACCATTCGCAGACTTGAACGTCAATGTAATTGCCTTCGACTATCGTGGATTTGGGCGCAGCGACGCGACTACAAAAGAGCATGGTTTAAAAGAAATTGAATCAGATACCGCAGCTTTATATGACTATGCGCGCGGCATGGTACAAGGTCGCTTGATCGTGCATGGGCACTCTTTCGGTAGTTTCGTCGCTGCGCATTTAGCCGGACAACGCAAGCTCGACGGCCTAGTGTTAGAAGGAACAGGAACAGACGCTAAAGCCTACGCGCAAAATTTGACGCCATGGTTCGTTAAACCATTTGTATCTTATAACTTAGTAGGTGATGTCGCCCAGGTAGATAATCGTCGAAGTCTGCAAGACGTTCAATTTCCCATTTTGATCATTGCAGGCAAACGCGATACCACCACACCAGAGCCAACCGCACGAGAATTGTTTGATGGCATCAAGCAAAGTCAGAAACGCTTCGTCAGCGTAGATTCCGGGCATATGGATGCGATGTTGCTCCCAGAAACGAAGGTCGCGTACAAGGTGCTGTTGGAAGATGTACTTAATCTTAAATAGAAAGTCGTGAAGTGAATCAAAAAATGAGACTCTTACTGCAACTGACTTTAGCGCTTGCTGCTGCAACGTTGTTACCATTCTCAACGTTAAGAGCCGAGGATCTCTCGGGAATAAAGCTCGCAGTCATTCCTCAATGTACGACTCAAGATCGTGAGGTCGGATATACCCGTGTTTGTGCGGAACTTCTGAACCAAGAGGAAATCGATGAAGTGAAGGCTATGCAGTTTGATGATGTCATTACTTATAAGGCTGTTCAAGATGGTTTGATCTTGGTTGCAAAGCTCAAAAAGAGTGATCTTGGTTTTTTTGACCGTCCTGCAATTGCTGGAGAATTTTCTACATTCTTAGAGCCGATAGGCATTCATTTTTATGCAATTAAGGTGAGGTTTAAGGGCATAGAAAAGGCCAAGTTAAATCCTTCCCTAATTAATTTTGCGACACAAAAGCTAGTCAAGCTAAATATCGATGGCCGCGACTCTTCTGAAAGAACGGTGGTTGAAAGTTGGCCCGTTGTTCTTCAGAAATTGGAAAAAAATTCTGCACGGTATGATGTGATGTCTTTCCCCTCAGTGAAACACCGCGAGGAGAAGAAGGTTTGGGTATTCCGAGGCCGACATTGTTTGACGACGATCTCCAGTTGTAATGTGATCTATACCGCTGATGGTGATATCCATACTTTTATTGTTAATGCAGATGCAGCGGGTATTTCACTCGATGCCTTTGTCTTTGTCGGTATCCAAGCCTCAGACACAAATCGAATTGGTGAGTTATTGAAAGGAAGTGATCAAAACAGTTTCGATGCTTTTCTTCGCTTCGTGGTGACCGATCTCGCTAAGACAGTTGAGCATGGGAATAAACCTAAGAGTCGCTACGCGGCTGGTTATTCAAATGGCGGTGCTTGGGCCCTCGATGCACTTTTATTTCATCCCGAATTCTTTGATGGTGCAATCGCGATGTCCCCCGCTACTTGGGAGCTAAAATCGAAAGTCAATCTACACAAAAAGAACATTTTTCTAGGTGCTGGAGAATTGGAGCCTGGGTTCTTCAAGCAAGCTGAGAAATGTGTAGAAATCGTTCAGGATCTCGGCGCTCAGGTGGAGACACGTTATTCGAAGTCAGGTCATAGCATGAACACTTGGGTGCCGATTTGGAATATGGCACTTAAACATTTGAATGAAAATTAAAAACTCGAGCTGACTACGGTGTGCACAAGAACATTCTTGCACGTGTGACTTCGATCAATTCGGAATCCTTGAGATTATTTCTGAATCTTGGAAAAAGGTTTTCAAGTTGCGGTGCGACGAGTGCAAAGTCGCGTTGCAATTTCAGTTTTTTGTTTTTGTCGTACAGGAATGTGCCAATGTATACAGCCTTTCCCTTCTGCGTCTTAAATGCCATTGTTGAAATTGATAGATCGGCGTTGGTGAATGGGCTCACCACAAAGTGTCCTTGGTGGACTTCAAAAGCAAAATAATGTGTGCTCTTTTCTGTACTTGGGATCATGGCTTCGGCGCGGTTAAATCGGAAACAATTGCCAGTGATTCCCTGTAATTGGAGATCATATTCGTCTAAGTTGACACTAAACATAGGCGCGTCCCACTTTCCTTCGACACGAATACCGTAAATGATTATGCTGCGATCTGGTCCAACCGCTGCCGTTGAATCCAGTTTTCTTACGTTATTCAAACCGCAGGCCGATAGTAAGCCTGATAGTGCCAACAACAAAAAATAGAACGCAAAGTTCTGTAATTTGAAATGTATGGTTTTTGCTTGGTACGAGCTTTTCACGGTTTGGCGCCTCTAGCTATTGTCGAATCTAAGAGAGTTTACTGCGCAGGATTCGCTGCAACCGCATGAATTGCATTGATTCCCGCAATCACTTCCTCGCTTAATTTAACATCCGTGGCACGAATATTTTCTTCGAGTTGCTGTAAATTGGTGGCGCCAATGATAGTGCTAGCCACGAACCATCGTGAGTAACACCACGCAAGTGCGAGTTGCGTTGGGGTATAGCCAAAATCACGCGCGAGTTGGGTGTAGTGAGCACTGGTCGCGATGACCTCTTGTCGCATATAACGTGGACTCCAGGTCGGCGGGAATTGGGTTAAACGTCCTTTTGTCTGTGCATCGTCGACGTACTTTCCTGTTAAGCGACCAAACGCGAGTGGGCTGTAGGCGAGTAGGCCAACTTGTTCGCGGAAACAAGTTTCGGTTAAGCCTTGCTCGTAGCTGCGATTCATCAAATGGTAAGGGTTTTGTATCGAAATGATGCGCGCTTGCTGTTGGCGTTCGGCGTGCTTGATAAATTCGCTGACACCCCATGGGGTTTCATTCGAGACGCCGATATGTCGAATTTTTCCTTCTTTGACCAAACTGTCTAAAACACTGAGCGTCGCTTCAATGGCAACCGATTCACGTTCAAGTTCAGGATCAAATTCTTTCTGACCAAAAATAGGCGCATTGCGGCTCGGCCAATGCAATTGATAGAGGTCGATGTAGTCGGTCTGTAAGCGGCGCAGGCTGCCTTCCACCGCTGTGCGAATATTCTTCTCGTCGAGATCATTGTCACCATTGCGTATCCAAGGCATACCGCGCGAAGGGCCTGCGACTTTAGTGGCGAGAATGATTTGATCGCGTTTGCCCGATTGTTTGATCCAAGAGCCGATGTATTGTTCTGTGCGGTTCACCGTTTCCGCCCGTGGCATCACTGGGTACATTTCAGCCGTGTCAATAAAATTCACACCATGCGCCAAAGCAAAGTCGAGCTGTTGATGCGCTTCAGTTTCTGTATTTTGTTCGCCAAAAGTCATGGTGCCAAGACAAACTTCGGATACCAATAGATCGCTACTACCTAGTTTTTTGAGTTTCATAGTGACGAAGAATATTTGTGTTTTTGCTCAATGAATTGTTTGATTATTTGCTGCTTAATATTTGCTGCTTAAACGAATGGCATCTGCACAGTCTTTCACCAAAGCTGGGCCGCGATAGATAAGGCCAGAATACACTTGCACCAGCGAGGCACCGGCTTGCATTTTGGCGAGGGCATCTTTGCCCGAAAAAATACCGCCAACACCGATGATAGGTAAGACATCGCCTAATTCTGATTTCAAAGCGCGTACGACTTTGTTCGATAACTCGAATACGGGCTCGCCTGAGAGGCCGCCAGCTTCTTCGCCATGCTGCAAGCCTTTGACAGCATCGCGTGTGATGGTAGTGTTAGTGGCGATCACGCCGTCAATTTTGTGGCGCAATAGAGATTCGGCGATCGTCTTGATTTGTTCGCTATCGATGTCGGGTGCGA
>CALKVB010000351.1 GCA_937996605.1 uncultured Oxalobacteraceae bacterium
TGAGGCCGGTCATTTCCATGTCCAGCCAGATGAGGTGATTCTGGTCCTGTGCCATTACGTCGCGCTCACTTAAAAATGTCAATTAAAAAATACAAGTCATTGTAAAACATAGAATTTTCATTTGTTGCAAAAAAAACCGCTTGGATGCACGATGTTTACTTATTGAGCATATAAAGAATGTGTAAACAAATGTCTGATTTTACGGTCAAGACTGTGCTCTGCGCGAACGGCGAACGTTTACCTACGCTGCTGCACGGCAACAATGGGATGCCCGACTTCGATGCAACGCTCTGGGTAGTCACCTCACTGAGAAGTCAAAACGTAGCGAGCGCAACCATAGAGCAGGCTCTGCGCAGCATCAAAATCCTTTACCTCGTACTCCAATCCAAGAAGATTACCTTAAGCGAAAGACTTCGCGAGGGACGAATTCTCGATCCCGCGGAAATTGAACTCATTTGCAAAGCAGCGAAGCAGACGACCTCAACAACCGAAAGCGAAGCTATTAAAAAAGAAGAAACCGAGCCACATAGGATTGCGAAGAGGGTCGTGTCCCTCGAAAAGTTTCGGCTAACGATGACGACAAGGGACAACAACATTGACGTTGACTCAGGAACAACCGCGATACGAATGAGCTATATAAGGGCGTTCCTAAACTGGCGAATAAATCGAGAGATATTCCGCGCTACTGGAGAAAAAAAAACCGACCTGCTCATGCTTCGCAATCTAGTAGATGCGGAAATGAAGAATAAATCACCATCATTTCCCGGTCGAGCGACCATAAGCACGCGCACAGGAATCGACCGACAAGCGCAGACCTTACTCCTATCAGTCGTAACGCCTGATCACCCGCAGAATCCATGGACGGGTGAATTTATAAAGTCACGCAATCAATTGATTGTCAATTTGCTTATAGCTCTTGGGGTACGACGCGGCGAACTACTTGGCATGCGCATTAACGACATAAAAGCAAGAAGTCAAGATGTAGAGATTTTGCGTCGTCCGGACGACATCACCGATCCTCGACTAAACGAATCTAACACCAAAACACGAGATCGGGTCTTGCCTCTCTCGCCCGAGCTGCATCACATGATCAAAAAATACATGCTTCTGCGCCACGACATCGTACATGGACGCCATGACTTTCTAATAGTCTCAAAAACGGGCGAGCCACTCAGCAAATCTGAAACAAATCGGATTTTCCGTGACTTAGATGAGCACCATGCACTCCGGGGAATAGGGCCACACACACTTCGTCACACTAAATGCGAGAACCTTGCGGATGACCTGCATAAGGCGGGAAAAGGCGACGTCGAAATTTTAGGTTATCTTCGGCAAATTGGAGGGTGGAGCGACATATCTCAAACACCCTATCGTTATATCAAACGCTTCGCTCACGAGAGGGCAGCTGAAGCAGATTTGGCACTACAGAAAAACCTCTATATCAACAAAAAAGAAGAACACAATGAAAAAACACATTGATAATTTTTTTGCCGAGAGATCAGTCCTACCCTTACCGAAAACCGCCAGAACTCAGAGCGGTGTCGATTTCGTCCTAAATGCAAACTGCTGGTCTTTCCCTGACGGCACCAGGCAAATTATCTTTAACTTTGAATTACTGCAGAACATTTGCACCACACTCCTTCTAGGCTTTCAGAAAACCTTACTTTGGTACATAGAAAATAGGGCAATAACAACCGCCAAAACAGAATTCATAGCATTCGTATGGTTAGTTAAACAAATTAGGCAACTAAAAACTGGCACACTCGAACGGATCACACCAAATGAAATTCTCGCCACAAGGGCCATCTCAAAAAAATCTGATCAATACCTTTATATTTTGCGGCCCTTCCTCCAAAAATGGAATGACCTGGGCGCCAACGGCGTCGGGCAAGACGTCGCAGACTGCTTAAATAAATTAAATATAAAACCTTCACCCAAGGGAGTCGCTGTCGCGACACTCGACTCAACAGAAGGTCCACTCACAGATATTGAATACGAGGCTATTCAGACAGCACTGAACAGCGCTTACTCAAGGAATGAAATTAACACATCAGATTTAATTCTTTGCTATTTATTTATGAGCCTTGGCTCACGCCCAGCGCAGATAGCGTCGCTCAAATGCTGCGACCTAATCGAGCCAACAACCCAAGATGGCGACTATATCCTAAAAGTAACTCGGGCTAAGCAAAGGGGACAACTTACGCGTAGCGAATTCAAAAACAGAAAGCTATCGCGTCAAATTGGAGAACCTCTGAGTGCCTACGCGCAAATGATACGCACCGAGTTTTCCAAGCGCCTTAAAGATCCGGACAACGCACCTCTATTCCCTACCCACAGCAATTCAAAATTTCAGTACGCACCCGGCTTTGAATTCCATGCCTCCCCTGAAACGCTGAGACGACGTATCGTCAAATTGTTCGATTCACTGCGCGTAACTTCGGACCGGATGGTGGAGCCAATCCCCATGACCCCCACAAGATTTCGACGAACATTCTGCACTCGCGCCGCAGAGGAAGGTTGGCCGTTAATGGCAATCGCTGAATTGATGGATCACTCAGACACTAAAAACGTAGAAATTTATGCGGGCCTTACCTCGCGTATTCGTGCCGAATTCAGCAGAAAAATCGCATTTGACATGGCGCCTTTAGCTTTGGCATTTGCGGGAAAAATTATTCGCAGTGAAGAGGAGGCGACTCGCCCAAACGAAGCAAGCCGCATTATCGATTTACGGATAGATCGGACCGGTACGAGCATGGGCAGCTGCGGTACTCATGTACATTGCGGATTCTCTCGCCCCATCGCTTGCTACGCGGGCTGCTTCGATTTCGAGCCATGGCTTGATGGACCACACGAAGCAGCGCTCGACTACATGCTAGCCCGAAGAAAAGAGCTAATGACCACCACCGACAATCGAATCGCGGCAATTAACGATCGGGCGATCCTTGGGTGTGCTCAAGTCATTTTGCGCTGTCGCCAAATTCTAGCTGAGGATAGTAAATGACGAGCCCGATTCGCTTCGTACCTCTTGCATGCCGAGATGCAAAAACGAATCTCTCTAACTTTATCGAAACGGTCAGAACAAATATAGTTCCGATACTACCATGCAATAACTTTTCTCTCAACGCATGGAGCATTCAAGGTATCGCACTAAAGGGAGACAACAGCAAGTTCATCTATTTTTGTCAATTAGACGTTAGAGCACAAAGACACTATCAAAAAAACTCGAGAAAACTCAACCTACCCGCGACCATACCAGATGAGCAGCTGATGCGCGAACCATTTCGCTCCTTCGCAAAGGCGTTAATTTCCTACGACTATGTGCAAAAAAAACATAATGATATATCAGCAAGAATTCAAGCACTCCGCTACCTAGAACGGGCACTTTTTGAGCTAAATCAGGAAACATGCCCGACCGCCACCACCCCAGAGGTTCTGAACCGAGCTTGCACTCTCATCACTGATAGAGTGGGAAAAGGCCACAGTAATTTAATGGGACGAATTCTGGCGATTCATTATAAAAAAATGGTCGAGCTTGAACTGGTAGCCGTACCTTCATCGTGGTCCTCCATAATTTCCCCACCTGCTCAAACATTCAACAGGATAGGCAAGGAATTTGATATAGCACGAGAAAAAAAACTACCCTCACCATTGGCGATAGGAGCAATGGCGGAAATTTTCAACTCCGACAGCGATAACCCACTAGAAATTTTCTCATCGTCGATTTGCGCCTTGATGCTATGTAGCCCTGAACGCTCAGTTGAGATGCTATACGCACCGAGGGACATTCTAACCCCAGACTGGATCGACGAAAAAACGGGGGATGTAGGAACAGGCCTACGGTGGTTTCCAGCCAAGGGCGCTCGGCCGATGGTCAAGACAGTGATCCCGTCAATGCGTGATATCGCCGTTCGAGCCGTTAAAAAATTGCATAATTTGAGCGCACCGGCTCAAAAGCTCGCCCGATGGTATGAAGAAAACCCCAACCATATCTATCTTCCGGCCCATCTTGAATACTTGCGCTCACATCCGAGGATTGACCAGAAAGAGATTCACGCCATTCTTTTTGGCGGGGAAGTTAATAAGTTAACTATCAGTGAGAGCCAACGGGTTATCGCGTGGCTAAATTGCAGAGGTGTCCCTCGTATCTTTACAAAAAAAGTCAGTTCAGTCTCCTTTCTAGACCTTGAAAAGGCCGTACTTAAGCAACTTCCCGAGGGCTTTCCCATCATGGACCCTAAAAATGGAATGCGCTACAGCGAAGCACTCTGTCTGGCAAGAAAGGGGGAATTTAACAACAGAACAAGCACTCCGGTTCAATGCTGCTTCGATAGAATAAAATATGGAACCTTACACCGGGCACTAAAAACGCGTAAGGCACATAGTCCATCTGTCTTCGAGAGACGTGGCTACATGGACAAGGATGGCAAATATCTGTACCTAACAAGCCATATGCTCCGGCATTACCTTAACACCTTGGTGCGCCACTCCGGCTTACTTACAGAAGACGAGATTTCGGTGTGGTCAGGTCGTATGTCCGTGCGACAAAATATGACCTACAATCATGAATCCGACCGTGACGTCATCGCAAAGCTCCGCGATGCCGTTGGTGATCCATCCCGTTCTGTTGGGCCTTTTTCTAACATCGATGACCGCGTTTTTATTAGACGCGATGAATTTGCAAACATCAAGATCATAACGGCACACACTACTGAGTTTGGTCATTGCATCCACG
>CALKVB010000352.1 GCA_937996605.1 uncultured Oxalobacteraceae bacterium
GTGCTCTTCCGATCTAACCAAGCAATCTATCCAACAGGGAGAACATTCCGGCGACGAATAGATTCTCTGCTTCAGTCTTTGACATAAACGGCTGTCCTAATAATTCGGCAAACCGTCCGCGTACAATCGCTGTCTCGAGCAAAACTGGTGAATTACCATTGGTACTTGCGGTCGCCAGCAACAAAGAAAGCCAACGATAAAGTGGGCTATAACCCAAAATAGTTACCGCATGTTTTAATGATTGCACTTCAGTGCGTAATCCAAAACCAGCAGAATTGATATAGCGGAGAAGCTTATAAGCCAAGGCCGCATCCCGCTTTACAACCGTCTCCAATTGCTGAATGTCCGCATTTTTACGAATCATTTCCATCAACTGTAGAATGGTTGTTTGAGTAGTATTCAATCCTTTGCTGCTAGGATTAGGACGAGGGGTTAGATGTAATTTGCCGACGAAACTGCTTAAGCCCAAAGCAGCACATGCTTCGAAACTCTGCCAACTTCCAACATTGCGCGCTACCATCTGCACGTTGCTTTGTTTTAGAACTGCATAGGTTTTGGCCTGGGCCGCCAAGTTTGCACCGTCAATTTGCACTTCGAAGTGCGTAATTAAAGAAAATATTGAACGATCTAGCGCGGTTGCATCTGCATTCCGCAAACAAATCCCAAATCCTAATTGACGCAAATCTTTGATCGCATCGAGTGACTGCTGGTCACCAAAATAGCGCTTCGAAAAAATAAGAACTGTATTCTTGGGTGATAATTTTTTTATGCTCTCTGCCTGTAACAGGCCTGGCATCGCCTCCAAAAAAATAACACTATCGCCGAGCAAGAAACCGTTTTCCTCGTCATTGAATTCTCCAGCAACGAAAGAAATTAAAGCATTAATCGCTGGCACATCCATTTCCACATTGGCATTCTTCTGTTGCCAAGATAACTGATAACCAATGACCTTTTGAGCAGGATCTAAAAGCGGCTCCCGCACTATGAAGTTTGCTTGACTCATAAATTTTTGGTGTTAAATGTAACTTCAGAATCCTAAACTATCGAGTAAATCATCGACCTGACCTTGATTTGCAACGACATCAGATTTACCTTCAGGATTGACTTGTGGACCATTAAGCAAGCCATCTTGTTGGGGGCGCTTAACCTGCTCCGGAGAATACTCGATTAATAACTGTACCAATTGCTGCTCAATACTTTGTGCAATTTCAGTCACTTTCTTGATAACTTGACCCGTCAAATCCTGAAAATCTTGAGCCATCATAATCTCGATTAAATACCCTTTTGTTTCTCGAGTATGAGTATTCGCAGTTTCAAAATAATCCAAAGATTTTGCCAGCAAAGCTCTATAGTCTGCATCGCTTGGAGTAGCGGCAAGTAAGGCGCGAATTTCGCCACTCAATTCTTTCGCGCGATCATCCAGCGCTTCTTGCAATGGGATCGCCGCGTCAGTTGCATTCAACACCCGCTGAGCTGCCCTCTCAGACAACTTTGCCACATAATCGAGTCGGTCACGTGCATCGGGAATATCTTCAGCCGCGCGCTCCAGTAACTTATCAAGGCCGAGACCACGCAAACTATCATGCAATAAACGGGTCATGTGTCCAACGCGGACTAACAGCTCATCTTGCTGAGAGTGGTCATCTCGGGTATTCATAGTAACTCCAAAAGTTTTTGAAAACGTCTAGGCTGGCTTGCCTAATTTTTCAAAAATCTTTTGCAATTTTTCATCTAGAGTTGCTGCAGTAAATGGCTTAACGACATAGCCGTTGGCACCCGCTTGCGCAGCTGCGATAATATTTTCTTTTTTCGCCTCAGCAGTGACCATCAACACGGGCAATTTAGCCAACGCCGGATCGGCACGAATATGCTGCAACATGGTCAAGCCATCCATATTTGGCATGTTCCAGTCGGAGATCACAAAATCAAAATCTCCACTTTTCAACTTTGCCAGTCCAAGTGCGCCATCTTCAGCCTCATCCACGTTCGAATAACCGAGCTCCTTGAGCAAATTTCTCACGATACGACGCATCGTTGAAAAATCGTCAACTACTAAAAATTTGAGGTTTTGATCAGCCATAAATTACTCCATGATTTCTAAAGGACGGGTAATACACATTATCGGTTATATAAACAAATTTGGGGAAGCAAATTACACTATCAGTCAACAATAAGACACTAAACACGCAACGCTCTACTACCATGTTGTTCCAAATATCCAAGAACTCGAGTGGGCAAATCATTTAGCGCTGCAACTTCATGCACGGCTCCCACTGCGATTGCTTCACGCGGCATACCAAACACGACACAACTTGCCTCATCCTGCGCAAAGTTGAAAGAGCCCGCATTCTTCATTTCTAACATTCCTTCAGCGCCGTCTTTGCCCATACCAGTCAGAATCACACCAACCGCATTTTTACCAGCGAACTTAGCCGCTGATCTAAACAAAACGTCGACCGATGGTCGATGCCGATTTACAGGCTCAGAATTATCTAATTCAGTAACATAATTTGCGCCACTTCGTGCGAGCTTCAAATGTGAATGCCCTGGCGCGATATATGCGTGTCCAGGGAGAATACGTTCACCGCCTTGTGCTTCCGAAACGCTAATTTTGCAAATTCCGTCGAGACGTTTGGCAAATGATTTTGTAAATCCTTCAGGCATATGTTGAGTAATTAAGATGCCTGGACAATCAGAGGGCATTTGACAAAGAAAACTTTTAATCGCCTCGGTGCCTCCTGTCGAGGCGCCCACAATGATCAGCTTTTCACTACTCAGCAATGGGTTTTTCATCGAGGGTAAAACCACCGAGGCTTGCGCAGATTGAGCCGCTGAAGCAGCAGCCCGAGCACGTATTTTCGCCTTCGACGCAGCTCTGATCTTGTCAGTAATCACATGAGCGTATTCCATCATTCCGCTATGAATCGACAACTTCGGTTTAGTAACGAAGTCGACCGCACCAAGCTCCAGCGCACGCATCGTAATTTCGGAACCTCGCTCCGTCAATGAAGAAACCATGATGACGGGCATTGGACGTAAACGCATTAACTTTTCAAGAAAATCGAGGCCATCCATCTTAGGCATTTCGACATCCAGTGTTAATACGTCTGGATTTGTTTGCTTGATTAACTCGCGTGCCACCAGTGGATCAGGGGCTACCCCTATGACCTCCATATCAGATTCGTTCCGAATAATTTCGGACAAAATACTGCGTATTAAGGCAGAGTCATCGATGATGAGAACTTTTATTTTCATTGAGTTTCCCCGTGCTTGTGGCAAATTCTTATTTGATTTTGATTTAGTTCACAATCACCAAATCAAAACAAATCAACATCACCACCAACTGGTGCACTTTTGAGCCTACTGGCGTAATCGAGCTCACGTTTTTTCAATGTATCGTTATGTTCAACTTTCAGCTTTTTAACTAACACTTTACCTGTACGTGGAAAAAAGTACACTTTACGAGGATAAATATCGTTCAAATCCTCCGCGATCACTCTCATTCTTTCCATACGTAGATAATCCAACACAAACTTGGCGTTACGCTCACCAACGTTGATTGATGTGAATCCCCGAAGTACATTTCCACCGCCAAAAACTTTGGCCTCCATATTCTCGCGTTTGGCACCAGCTTTCAGCAACTCATTGATCAAAACCTCCATCGCATAAGTACCGTAGCGCATTGAGGCTGACACTGGATTTTCAGAATTTTCTCCGCCGTCCGGCAACATGAAATGATTCATTCCACCTACACCGGAGACGCGATCACGAATGCAGGCAGACACACACGAACCAAGCACTGTAACAATTAGCATATCCTTGCCAGTGAAGTAGTACTCCCCAGGTAAGATTTTTGCCGCATCACAGTCAAAAGTGCGATCGTAATAGACATTCGTCGCAAAGTGTTCTTCACTAAACTGACTCATGGATCACCCTTTATTTAATTCGTGTGAGTTCATTTTTTTTCGTTTTTCTTCCGCCGTCGCTAACACGTACACCGTCTTACCACGTAACTTAAAATCATCAGAAACATAGAGAAAATTTTCAGAGTGCCCAGCAAATAACAATGCGTCTGGCTTCATCAATGGCACAAACTTTTTTAAAATTCCCGATTGAGTTGGCTTATCAAAATAGATCATTACATTCCGACAAAATATCGCGTCAAAATCTCCTTGAATATGCCAACGATCATCCAATAAATTGAGCGGCTCAAACGTAATTAGATTACGTATTTCGGGCCTGATCATGACGCTACCATCGTTTCGACCTTTGCCTCTCAAGAAAAACTTCTTCACTCTTTCGGGCGACAACTTCTCTACGCGATCAATGTTATAGACGCCCTTGGCTGCAACCCCTAGAACATTGGTATCAATATCGGTGGCAACGATTTCCAAATGTGGAGACATTGTCCCTAGTGCTTCACAAACCGTCATGGCGATCGAATATGGTTCTTCACCGGTGGAACTTGCAGAGCACCAAATACGAAGAGGCCCATGTTTCTTTTTCACATGTTCGGCGAGAATCGGAAAGTGGTGTTCCTCACGAAAAAACGATGTCAAATTAGTCGTCAGTGCATTCGTAAAAGATTCCCATTCCTGGCTTTCAGTCTCCCGCTCCAACATATTCAAATAAGTTGCAAAAGAGTTGATCCCAGTGGCTCGCAAACGACGCGCCAAACGGCTATAAACCATCTCCTGCTTGCTCTCTGAAAGCGAAATACCGGCACGCTTATA
>CALKVB010000353.1 GCA_937996605.1 uncultured Oxalobacteraceae bacterium
ATTTAATCGTCTGAGCGATCTTATCGCTGCCAATCAACTTCAAGGTCAACGTGTATTCATCCGTGCCGACCTCAACGTACCGCAAGACGACGCTGGCAATATTACTGAAGACACACGCATTCGCGCTTCCGTTCCAGCCATTCAACAAGCATTGAAAGCAGGCGCAGCCGTGATGGTGACATCACATTTAGGCCGCCCAACAGAAGGTGAATTCAAGCCTGAGGATTCTTTGGCGCCAGTGGCAAAACGTTTGTCTGAACTCTTGGGCGTGAATGTCGAATTAAGACAAAACTGGGTCGATGGTGTGGAAGTCACCGCGGGCCAAGTGGTATTGCTTGAAAACTGCCGTGTCAATAAAGGCGAAAAGAAAAATGACGACGCTTTAGCGCAAAAGATGGCGAAGCTGTGCGACGTCTATGTGAATGATGCATTTGGTACGGCACATCGCGCAGAAGCGACCACACACGGTATCGCCAAGTATGCGAAGCGGGTGTGCGCAGGTCCATTATTGTCTGCAGAACTCGATGCTTTAGGTAAAGCGCTGGGTCATCCAGCACGCCCATTGTCGGCGATCGTGGCTGGCTCAAAAGTATCCAGTAAATTAACGATTCTGAAATCATTGGCAGAGAAGGTAGATCAATTGATCGTTGGTGGTGGTATCGCTAATACCTTCATGTTGGCGGCTGGTTTGAAAATTGGTAAATCCTTAGCAGAAGCGGATTTGGTGAGTGAAGCTAAAGCGATTATGGACATGATGTCGGCACGTGGCGCTGTAGTGCCGATTCCAACCGACGTGGTGTGTGCCAAAGAATTTTCTCCAGCGGCAGTCGCGACAGTGAAAGCAGTCGCTGATGTGCAAGATGACGACATGATTCTCGATATCGGTCCAGAAACAGCGGCAGCTCTCGCAGCTCAAATTCGTTCCGCTGGCACTATCGTATGGAACGGTCCGGTTGGTGTGTTTGAATTCGATCAATTTGGTAATGGCACGAAAGTGTTGGCAGAAGCAATCGCTGATTCCAAAGGCTTTTCTATTGCTGGCGGTGGCGACACTTTGGCTGCGATCGCGAAATACAACATCACTGAAAAAATTGGTTATATCTCTACAGGTGGTGGCGCTTTCCTTGAATTCTTGGAAGGTAAAACTTTGCCAGCCGTAGAGATTTTGTTGCAAAGGGCAGCGGATAAGTAAAGACGTAAACCTCTCAACACAGAGGCACAGAGAAACTCATGAGAGTTTAAAAAATACTTTAAATATTTTTTACCGTTTTTTTAGCACTTCTCCGTTTTTCCTCTGTGTCTCTGGTGCGCAGCATGCCGCCTACCTATGTTTAGAGGTTTTAAAAAAGATTTTTAGTTTTAAGCACGACCTTGTAAAAATTATCCATCAGGAGATTCAATGTTACGCGGAACCAAAATTGTAGCGACAGTAGGCCCGGCATCCAGTGATCTGGATACTTTAGTTAGTATGTTAAAAGCTGGCGTGAATGTGGTTCGTTTGAACTTCTCACACGGCAAGGCACAGGACCATATTGATCGCGCTGCGTTGGTGCGTAAAGCAGCAGAAATCTGCGGTGTTGAAATCGCTATTATGGCGGATATGCAAGGTCCGAAAATTCGTATCGGTAAATTTGAGAATAGCAAAATTCAAATTGAGAACGGTGATAAGTTTATTCTCGATGCAGACTGTGCTTTGGGTAATCAAGAACGTGTAGGGCTCGATTACAAAGCCTTACCGCGCGATGTTAAAGCGAATGACGTATTGCTTCTCAACGACGGTTTGATCGTGTTGATCGTCGATAAAGTGGTGGGTAATGAGATTCACACCACAGTAAAAATCGGTGGCGAACTCTCGAATAACAAAGGGATCAATCGCCAAGGCGGCGGCTTAACTGCACCTGCATTGACGGCAAAAGATATGGAAGACATCAAAACGGCGATGTCTTTCCAAGCAGATTATTTGGCGATCTCTTTCCCAAAAAATGCGACTGATATGGAAATGGCGCGTCAATTGGCGAACATCGCGGGGGAACCTTACGGTCATAAACCGATGATGATCGCAAAGATAGAACGCGCGGAAGCGATTCCTGTGTTGCAAGAGATTTTGGATGCCTCAGACGGCATTATGGTAGCGCGTGGTGATTTGGCGGTAGAGGTTGGCAATGCAGCGGTTCCTGCTCTGCAAAAACGTATGATCAAGATGGCGCGTGCATCGAATAAATTGACGATCACAGCGACGCAAATGATGGAATCGATGATCGTCAATGCCGTGCCAACCCGTGCCGAAGTCTCTGACGTGGCGAATGCAGTTTTGGATGGTACAGACGCGGTGATGTTGTCGGCGGAAACGGCGTCCGGCAAATATCCAGTGGTGACAGTTGAAACCATGGCTGCAATTTGTATCGAGGCGGAAAAGCACCAAGAGTGCAAACTCGACGCGGATTTCTTGAATTTGCAATTCACCCGTATCGATCAATCGATTGCCTACGGTGCTTTGTTCACAGCGCACCATTTACGCGTGCAAGCGATTGCCGCCTTAACAGAATCTGGTTCAACTGCATTGTGGATGAGCCGCCAAAGTATCGACGTGCCTTTGTTTGCCTTGACGCCAAGTGTGGCAACTATGCGTAAAGCAGCCTTGTACCGCAATGTACAGACTTTCAAATTGCCGTACAACCCAGATCGCGATTTGGTATTGAAAGAAGCAGAAAATGTCTTGTTAGAAAAAGGCGCAGTGAAGAATGGCGATTTAATCGTTGCGACTTGGGGTGAGCAAATGGGTAAGGTTGGTGGTACCAACGCAATGAGGATAGTGAAGATCGGCGAGTAAAGTACCGTCATAAATCGAATTGTAGGGCGCACTGCGTCGTTGAAAATACTCGCAATACCGACGTATTGCTGCGTTTTGCGCCTAGCATTGCATCCCTAAAATTCAATTTCTGGCGGCACTTAAAAGTGTGCTGCTGGAAAAGTAAAGTCAAAAGCGACAAGCTTGTTGAGGCGCTGAGTAAGTGTAGCGAGCGGGTAAAGTTTGAATTAAGAAGCGCAACCG
>CALKVB010000354.1 GCA_937996605.1 uncultured Oxalobacteraceae bacterium
GTTTCGTTCTAAAGTTCAAGCATCGACTTTTTACACATTTTTTTCAAATTAAAATCCGATGAAAAAAAATCAGACATCAGCTGAAGTCAATTCCGAAGTAAGCAGCGGCAGCAGCTCACCTGATTTGGTATTTGCCAAATCAAGCCTCGGTAACGCTTTACTGGCGCAACTGCAAGATGGCTCCGCTTCTTACAAGCGTATCGCAGACTATTTGTTGCGCAATCAAGTCAAAGTTACTGCTTTAGGCATTGAAGATATGGCAGAACAATGCGATGTCTCTACCGCCACCATCAGTCGCTTCGCACGCGATCTAGGATTTTCGAACTATGCAGCACTAAAAAATAAGATCGCCGAAACCGTACAAGCAATTTTTTCTCCAGTAGAAAAATTGCGCAATACCATTGAAGGTAAAAAGCCTAGCTCCTCCCCTAGCCATGCCAGTTTGCAATCGGCAACTGCGAATCTCAATGCCGCGAGTAATGGTCTCGAAGAAGATCAAATGCAGCAAGTCGTCAGTCGCCTGTGTAAAGCGAACACGGTGTACATCATGGGATTTGGTCTGAGTGCGCATGTAGCTGGGATGTTAGCGCTGCACTTACAGCCCTATTGTAATCGCGTGGTTGAAGTCGTCGGGTATGGTGGCACAGAAGTCGCCGCCGGCAACTTGGCCAACATTAGCGATAAAGATGTCTTAGTCGTCATTTCATTCCCTCGCTATGCACTCGATGTGATTCGCTTGACGCAGTTTGCACGCCATCACTCGACTTGCATCGTCGCCATCACCGATTCCGCTGCTTCGCCTTTGGCGCAGTTAGGTGATTACTTATTACTAGCACCAAGCACACATGCTGTGCTGCCAAGTAGTTCAACTGCAGCGATCGCTGTGATTGAGTCTCTTGTCAGTAGCATCATGGTGTCAAACAAGAAAAATGTCGAGAAAGCGATCCGTTTAACGGAAGCGCTCTCAGGCTATTTACACAATAACGATAACACCTCAAGAACCTCGCAACTGGAAAGTCGCAAGCCGAAAAAGTAAATCCTTAGAACACTCACTCAACAATCGTTTTTTAAGAACAAGCGCTTTAAAAAGTGCTTGAACGGGATTTCTTTTTCGCAAAATTTTGCACCACTATTTAAATTAGAGGAGTTAACAGAAATGAGTCAAACCAAAGCAGGCACACAGCGCTTCCCATCTGTGCCTAAGAAAATTACTTCGGCAACCTGGTCAGCATTAGGTGTCATGGCCATGATCGGTCTCTCTGCGAATGCATACGCCCAAGACAAAACGGCTGAACCCGCCGTACAAAAAATTGAGATCACTGGTTCTTCGATCAAGCGTATCAATGCTGAAACTGCACTGCCAGTGCAAGTGATCAACCGTATTGAAATCGCGAAAACTGGTGCGACAACAGCTGAACAATTATTGAACACTTTGAGTGCCAATAGTGGTTACACACAAGAATCGGCCAGTATCAGTGACAAACCAGGTTCTAGTGGTTTGTCTGGCGCCAACTTGCGTGGCCTAGGTGTTTCTTCTACTTTGGTATTACTCAATGGCCGTCGTATGGCAGCCTTCGCTTTCGGTGGTGAAGGTACCGATTTGAACTCAATTCCATTGTCGGCAATCGAACGCGTCGAGGTGTTGAAAGATGGTGCATCCGCAGTGTATGGCGCAGATGCCGTTGGTGGCGTCATCAACTTTATCACTCGTAAAGACTTCACCGGTTTTGAAGCAAGCATTGGTGGTATGCGTACTGACGAAGGCGGCGGTGGCGACAAGACTGTGAGTTTGTTAGCAGGTTTTGGTAACTTATCGAACGATGGCTATAACTTCTTCGCGAGCTTGCAACACAAGAAAAACGACCAACTGCGTACCGCACAACGTGATTTCGCTGTGAGCGCATGGCGTCCATTAGAGGCACGCGGCTATCCAGACAACTTCACCTCTGCCAACACCTTCCCAGCTGGTATGTATTCTGTGTCTGGTAAAAAGTATTTGGGCAACCCAAGTGCCCCTGATTGCGCACCACCAGCCAGTATCAATATTAATGGCGCATGCCGTTTTGATTATCAAGCTGCTGCTGACATCTATCCAGAATCTGCTAAAACAAATTTGATCAGCCGCGCCACTTTTGCAATCGACGCAGATCACACCATTTTCGCAGAATTTACGGCCTCTAAAAATGATGCGAAATATCGTTTATCACCGACTGGCGTGAATGGTAATACTGGCACCAGCAGCAGTGCTTGGACTTACCCAGCGGGCGGCCCTTTCTATCCAGCCTTCTATGTGAACTCCGCTGGTGTTAAAGTGCCGACCGATGGTAAAGCTTTCAACGTTCGTATGCGTATGGTTCCAGGAGGCGCACGCACCAATGGTCAAGAGTCAAATCAATCGCGCCTCTTGTTAGGCAGTGAAGGCACAATTGCAGGTTGGGACTACAATACTGCATTCGCGCATTCCGTCTCTGACAACACGCAGACGTTGACTAACGGTTACTACGACCGCGTAAAACTGTTAGCGGCTTTCCGCACAGGTAAGATCAACCCATTCGGCGCTCAGTCTGCTGAAGGTCAAGCTTTGTTAGATGGCGCTGAGCGCAATATCGATGGTCGTAAAGGTAAATCAACAAGCGATATTTTTGATGCGCGCTTCACACGTGAAATCGCACAAACTGATGCCGGCCCAATCGGCATGGCGACTGGCATTGAATTCCGTCGTGAAAAACTGGAAGACAACTCGTCCGATGAAATTTTATCTGGCACCATTTACTCCACATCCAAATCACGCCGCGTATCTGAATCACGTGATGTGAAAGCGATCTTTGCTGAATTTGAAGTACCGCTGACAAAAGAACTGAGTTCACAATTGGCTTTACGCCATGACTCTTATGGCGGCAATATCGGTAGCTCAACCAATCCAAAGCTTGCCTTGCGCTACCAACCAAATAAAGAAGTTTTATTCCGCGCATCTTTTGGCACAGGCTTCCGCGCACCTACGATGAAAGACTTAGATCCATCTAAAGTCGAAACTTCCACCGGTGGTTTGTA
>CALKVB010000355.1 GCA_937996605.1 uncultured Oxalobacteraceae bacterium
GACTGACGAACAAGTGCGCTCACTGGTTGCTTGGGCAAAGCAACACAAGATACAAGTGTTACTCACCGTTTACAACAATTCGCAAGTCATGAAAAAGTGGGATTGGGCCTTGGCAAGCAATGCTTTTGCTAAACAACACCGAGCTTTTTCGTATGCCTTGCTTAAAGAAATGCAGAAGTACAATTTAGACGGTATCGATTTGGATTTGGAAGGCGAGGGCATGCTCGATCAAGATCGCCCAGCGTATGCACGCTTCGTCGCAATGCTGTCGAAATCGCTGAAAAAGCGCGGCAAATTGTTGACGGTTGATAGCTTTCATAGCCCCTGCACCAATGCACCGAATATGTCATGGTGGGCGGATTGGCGCGGTCATGTCGATGCCATTCACAGCATGGGCTATCAAGATTTATACGAAGGAAGTACCGCCAGCTTCACTCCAGAAGGTGGAGCGGTTTGCGAAAATGGTGCCGCTATGTTCAAGTACAGTTGGCAATTGCAATATGGCATTAAAGCAGGCTATCGCGTTGATCAAATTGTGGTGGGAATGCCAACTTGGTTGGATCAATGGGGTGAAGGTGGTCTGGGCTCCAGCGTGTTAAATCATGTGCAAGAAGCAAAACAATTGGGCCTCGGTGTCGCCCTTTGGGATTTGCAATTGGAAGGCAAGGCCTGGCGCCAAAGCGAGACTTGGCGTGCGATTCGTGAGTTATGGAACAAGTAATTGGTTTTGTAAGATACGGAGCAAGCTTGCTAAAAGCTTAAATTTAAAGGAAATTTCTGGCGGGCGCTGCTGAAAAAATGTGCAAATAAGCTTTGACCACTGCTGCCTTCCTGTGTATAATCCGCAGTTCCCTTGATTTTTTGTTCGGCAGTGATTTTCGAGTCTTGCTAGCATCCTCGGGAAAATCCCTATTATTTATTTGATGAGGTTTCACATGTACGCGGTCATAAAAACCGGTGGCAAACAATATAAAGTTGTCGCTGGTGAAAAACTTAAAGTAGAACAGATACCTGCAGACATTGGCTCCGAAATCACCATTGATCAAGTACTCGCATTGGGTGCTGGAGAAACCATTAAGTTTGGTGCTCCTTTGGTCGCAGGTGCTACGGTGCTGGCTAAGGTAATCGACCACGGTCGTCACGACAAAGTTCGCATTTTCAAAATGCGTCGTCGTAAGCACTACCAAAAGCGCCAAGGTCATCGCCAAAACTACACTGAACTGCAAATCGTTTCTATCAACGGTTAATTTTAACTGTTCATTAACGTAAGCAATTTCATTAGATTTCAAGGAGCTATTAAATGGCACATAAAAAAGGCGGCGGCACCACGCGCAACGGCCGTGACTCAGAGTCAAAACGCTTAGGCGTTAAAGTTTACGGCGGCCAAGCTATCAATGCTGGCGGTATCATCGTTCGTCAACGCGGTACAAAAGTACACGCAGGTGAAGGCGTTGGTATGGGTAAAGATCACACTTTGTACGCTTTGGTAACAGGCAAAGTACAATTTGCGATCAAAGGCGCGTTGAAGCGTCAAACAGTAATGGTTGTTGCTGCTTAATTTTTTAAGCCGACAATTCGTTCGATAAAGAGGCTCTGCCATAGGTAGAGCCTTTTTAGTTTTTAGCGTTTAGGTACAGATGCAGGTTAATGTGTTGCGGATTGACGTTGCGATACACACTGCAAAACGTGATGCTCGTATCGAGTGTCATGCTGATGGCGTTTTCCATCGGCTTTTTTTGTCTTAGAACAATGTCTATTGCTGCCAGTAAAATAAAGCAGCACAATAGTCCGTTCAGACTCTCCATTCGTAATCGCCCAGTGTTCGGTGTTAAGCGCGTCTCTTTCAAGATGCCACCAAAAGAAAGACTGGGACTCAAGGCTGAAAAGCCCTTTCGTTTAGGCGGCAAACATGAAATTTATTGACGAAGCAAGAATTGAAGTCATTGCAGGTGATGGGGGCAATGGTGTGGCCTCTTTTTGTCGTGAGAAGTTCCGTCCTTTCGGCGGTCCTGATGGCGGTGATGGCGGTAAAGGCGGCAGTATCTATGCTGTCGGCGATCGTAACATCAACACCTTGGTTGATTTCCGTTATTCCAAATTACATAAAGCCAAAGATGGTGAAAATGGCCGCGGTGCTGACTGCTACGGCAAAGGCGCTGATGACATTCGTTTGCGTATGCCAGTCGGCACCCTGATTATTGACCGCAATACCGATGAGGTGATTGCCGATATCACCGAGCATGGGCAAGAAGTGTTGTTGGCACGCGGTGGTGAAGGTGGTTGGGGCAATATCCATTTCAAATCATCGACCAATCGCGCACCACGTCAACGTAGCGATGGTAAAGAAGGCGAACGTCGCGAACTGAAACTTGAACTGAAAGTGCTCGCTGACGTTGGTTTGTTGGGTTTGCCAAATGCAGGTAAATCTACATTTATTACTGCGGTATCGAATGCGCGTCCAAAGATTGCTGATTACCCATTTACGACTTTGCATCCGAACTTGGGTATGGTTCGCGTCAGTCATGAAAAGAGTTTTGTAATTGCCGACATTCCTGGCTTGATCGAAGGTGCTGCTGATGGTATTGGCCTGGGCGTACAATTCTTGAAGCATTTGCAGCGTACAGGTTTGCTCTTGCATATCGTCGATTTGGCACCGTTTGACGAAGGCGCAGATCCGGTCAAAGATGCGAAAGCATTGATCAAAGAATTGCAAAAGTATGACGAAACATTGGCCGACAAACCACGTTGGTTAGTCTTGAATAAGCTCGACGTGTTGAGTGAAGAAGATCGTAAAAAACGCGTCAAAGATTTCGTTAAACGTTTTGGCTGGAAAGGCCCAGTATTCGAAATCTCCGCGCTCAATCATGAAGGTTGCCAAGCTTTGGTCAACGACATCTATGTGCATCTCGAAGAAAAACGCACTGCTGAGCAGCGTTCACAAGAGACACAAATGAAAGAAGAAGCGCAGGGTATTTTGTCGATTGATCCAGATGATCCACGTTTCAAAGTGATTGACTAAGTCATCATATGCTTTAAAACGAAAAAAGAGCCGACTTGTTCGGCTCTTTTGTTTTTTAACGCATTATCAGGTTAAAGTGATTCGCCGATCTTATTCGGCTGCGTTTGTTTGTGACTGTCCAATTGTGGCCAAATTTTGAGGATGAAGATAGGCAAGATCACCTTGAAGATAGACATGAATCCAGGGATGGCAACAAGTAACAATAAAGCAAAGCCTAGCTGGGCTAAGTTTTCCGTTTTGGGAATATGTGGGCGGAC
>CALKVB010000356.1 GCA_937996605.1 uncultured Oxalobacteraceae bacterium
GATCTACACAGGCGAAGACACTCTTTCCCTACACGACGCTCTTCCGATCTCCTGAAACAAGCCGCAATCAATCAGAATTTTTTTTCCCGCACATTGAATGAGATGACATGAGCCAGTGACATTACGGTCTGCGCCATGGAAGGATAGTTGCATATCGAAGCTCGTTGTTTGAACATGGAAATTGCCAAGTCTACGCTCAATAAAAGGAGATCGGGGTGTTATTCTGATCTCCTCCGCAAACTTCGATACCTACTGGCTATTTATTTCCCAGCAGCCTGTGCTTGTTGGCGTAGGGTTTGCAAGCTCGCACCTGGCGTAATTAAATTGCCATCGTAACGGAGTTCAATTAGGGCTGGCAATTGATGTTCGCGAGTATAGGCAAGAGCCCGTGCGAGCGCTGGAGCAAAATCTGCTGTCGTTTCGACTGCTTCGCCGCTTCCACCATAAGCCCGTGCCAGCGCTGCAAAATCGGGGTTGTGCAATTCGGTTCCCGAAACGCGCGTAGGGAATTCTTTCTCTTGGTGCATGCGTATCGTGCCATACATGCCATTGTTGAACACAATGATAATGACACCCGCGCGATACTGTACAGCGGTGGCTAGTTCCTGCCCATTCATCATATATTCACCGTCGCCGGCAAAAGCGATGACCGTGCGTTCTGGTGCGGTAATTTTGGCAGCAACTGCAGAAGGTACGCTATAACCCATCGCGCCTGATGTTGGCGCTAATTGTGTGCGCCAGCCACCATAGGGGAAGTAACGATGTGCCCAAGTCGCGTAATTGCCAGCACCATTGGTGATGATCGTGTCTGCCGGACATTGTTGTTTGATGTCTTGCACCACTTGCCACAGATTGAGAGGGGCTTGTTCTTGCGCGAAGATTGTAGGTTCGTTTTGCCACGCCAGCAGTTCAGCTCGCGCTTCTGTCACCTGATGACGCCATGCACTGCTATCGAGGGTTTCCATCTCAAACAATTCACGTGCAAATTCTTGCATGCCACTGTTGATCATCATTTGTGCTTGAAATACACGACCAAGCTCTAGAGCATCACTATGGACATGAATTAAAGTCTGCTTCGGTACCGGCGCTTCAAAAATCGTATAGCCGCTAGTCGTCATTTCGCCAAGGCGTGGGCCTATCGCTAAGACCACATCGGCGTCCTTGATACGTTGCGCTAATTTCGGATTGATGCCAATCCCTACGTCGCCTACGTAGTTGGGATGTTTGTTGTCGATCAAATCCTGAAAGCGAAAAGCGCATCCCAAGGGAAGATGGTTACGTTCGGCGAAGGCTGTCATTTGTTGGCATGCCTCAGGGCTCCAACCACCGCCACCTAGCAAAACGAAAGGGCGTTTCGCTTGACTCAATAATTCGCGAACCTGTTGTAATTGTTGTTTAGATGCGCAGGCTTGTACCGCGCGATAGTGCTTGGTATCGGCGACGCTAGCGACAGCGGATAAGCAATCTTCTGGTAGTGCTAAGACCACAGGACCGGGGCGTCCACTAGTCGCGACTTGGAATGCGTGAGCGATGTATTCAGGGATGCGATCTGCTCTATCAATTTGTGCCACCCATTTCGCCATTGGACCGTACATACGGCGATAGTCAATTTCTTGAAATGCCTCGCGCTCAACAAAATCATTGCCGACTTGGCCAATGAACAAAATCATTGCTGTCGAGTCTTGATGTGCCGTGTGTACACCAATAGAGGCATTGGTAGCACCAGGGCCACGTGTGACGAAGCAGATACCGGGCTTGCCGGTGAGTTTTCCATAGGCTTCTGCCATAAACGCAGAGCCGCCTTCTTGGCGATTGATGATGAAGCGAATCGGGCTATCGTGTAGTGCGTCTAATACTGGCAAATAACTTTCACCTGGAACGCCAAAAATAGTATCAACACCATGCACTTGCAGTGCATCGACAATCAATTGTCCACCAGAACGAGATGTGAGCATGACCATGTATAGGAATTAAGAAAAGCGATACGCTATCAGATTACTCGTCACTCGTGCGCATTCTGGTGTGCTTTACCACAACGATGTTTGCGATTAATCAGGTGCTTGACTTCGTGGCCTAGTTCGGTTGAAGTGGTATGGATATTTCCAATGAAGAATTGCTGCGTTGCGGAATTGAAATCCCAAATTGAAATTGAAGATGGTATGCATTGAGCTTGAACTGTGAATAGGGTCTGGTATGCAAAAGAAAGTAATTGTTATTACGGGAAGTTCCGATGGAATCGGTGCGGAGCTGGCGCGACAACTGGCACGCGTATATGGTTCAAAGCTGGGGCTATGTCTAGCCGCGCGCAATCAAACCATGCTGGAGCAAGTCGCACAACAATGTCGTGAGTTTGGCAGTGATTGTTTGGTGGTGCCAACCGACGTCAGTAATCAAGAGCAATGCCTTCAGTTGATCAATGCCACGGTGGCGCATTTTTCTCGTATTGATGTGCTGATTAATAATGCTGGCAAATCCGCTCAGGCTTTGCTGAGTGAGGTGAAGGATTTGTCTTGGTACGAAGATTTAATGCGCGTGAATTTTTGGGGGAGTGTCTGGTGTACCCATGCTGCATTGCCCTATCTTAAACAAAGTCGAGGAAGTATCGTGGCGGTTTCATCGTTGGCTGGGCTGGTCGGCGTTCCTGGGCGTAACGCTTACAGCGCCACGAAATTTGCGATGAACGGTTTCTTTGAGGCTTTGCGTGCGGAGATGAAGGAGTCTGGCGTGAGTGTGACGATTGCTTATCCTGGCGTGGTTGCTACCGAAATTCGTTATCGCGGTTATAACGCGGATGGCGCTGCGGCGGGCAGCAGCGGTTTAAAAGAAGATGATGCCATGAGCGTTCAAGAGTGTGCGGACCTTATTATTCGTGGCATGGAAAAACGTCAACGAGATGTGGTGATGGGAGTTAAAGGGAAGCTGGGGCGGTGGTTAAAATTATTGTTCCCTAGTCTAGTCGAAAGAATGGCTTTGGCTGCGCTGAAACAAGAGGTGAGGCCGCATTGAATTGACAAATTCTTCGACAAAGAGAATCGAATCAGTGTGATCAATTTGAATTGACAAATAGGTAGATTGATAAGTGATTAGCATTTTTGCTTTAAATTCAGGTTTAACTTGATATTTGTGTTCTTGATATACACAAAAATTCTGACTTTTTGTGTCGATTAGTCTTGCACCCTCTAAAAATAATCACTATTGTGGTGTGCACAAAATAAAACGGTCGTTCGTTATTTCGCGCAAAGCCGTCGGCAATAAACGAAGAAGTGTGGACGAAACATTGCCTCACTTTTTCATTCCAAAACCAGAGGAGAACATATGAAGTTGGTAGCAAAATTATTGCGTGGTTTAGTCGCATTGGGTTTAAGTTTAGGTTTAGCCCAAGCAGCGGTAGCAGACACGGTAGTCGCGGGCGTTAAACTCGATGATACGGTACAGGTTGGTAATCAGACTCTTAAATTAAATGGCGCGGGAGTACGCTATAAGGTTGTTTTCAAAGTCTATGTCGCGGCTTTATATTTACCAGAGCTACGATCAACCACGCAAGAGGTATTAGCTTTGCAAGGCGCGAAGCGAGTGACTTTGGTGATGATGCGTGACCTTAGTAATGACGATTTAGGACAGCGCTTTCTCGATGGTTTGCGCAATAACTTAGATGCCACTGAGCGCACAAAGTTGATTGGCGCTATGGTGACTTTCGGAAAAATATTCTCGGTGGTGCCAAAGTTAAAAAAAGGCGATGTGTTGACGTTTGACTGGGTTCCTGGAACAGGCGTCGTTTGTCAATTGAATGGCGAGAAAATTGGTGATCATATTGCAGACCCTAATTTCTATAACGCAGTGTTGAAAATCTGGCTTGGTAACCAACCTGCTGATGAAACCTTAAAACATAAAATGCTCAATTCAAAAGAATAGATTCGAACTCGGTCTGGATTTTGAAACGATGTGAAAGCCGTCAGATAACGCTGACGGCTTTTTTATTTCGGCTTATGCGGTGCTAACTGGTACAATGGCGCTTGAAGCAGGCCAGACAATCGCTGGTTGTCATGTTCGCATGATGACGGGAGGAAGGTCCGGACTCCATAGAGCAGGGTGACGGCTAACGGCCGTACGTTGAAAGCCAAGGCGTAAGCTAAGGTATAAGGCGAGGAATAGGGCCACAGAGACGAGTCTTTGGGGAGTAGTGAAGCGCAAGCAGATACTAAACCACAAAGGGTGAAACGCGGTAACCTCCACCCGGAGCAATTTCAAATAGGCACGCGTTGAGGTGGCTCGCGGAGCGTGCGGGTAGAAAGCTTGAGTGACGGAGTAATCCGTCGCCTAGAGGAATGATTGTCATAGCATACGCGAGTATGCCGTAACAGAATCCGGCCTATCGGCCTGCTTCAATTTGTTTAAGCCCACCCCTTGTCGGGGCTTAAGTTGGTGATAAATGTTCTTTTTATCCCGCATCCCCATGCGCTTTTCTTGGTTGAAAATAAATACCAGTGATACACTCTGAGCATCAGATTAAGCATAGGTACTTCAGCTAGAAAGGCACACATGGCAAAGAAACCAAAACAAGATACATGGGAAGTGCCGCTCTCGGCCTTGGTGTCCTGCGTTTTGGTGATTCTATTGGTCATTGTTGCCCAGACTTGGTGGTCGATCGAGCAGGATCGCGCCTTAACACTTTCAACAGCAAATAAAAATAGTTTACTGAACACGCGTATGTTCGAGGAACATGCGAATCGTGTCTTAAACGATGCCTCGCGCGAAATTGTGGCTGCTGCGGAGGTTTTGCAATCGCAACCAGAATCTGTTCTGCGTGATGAAGCTAGCGTGCGCCAGATTTTAGGTGCGCAGAGGCGAGGTTCGCCCTTTATCCACGCGCTTTCATTGATTGATCCACGAGGTATGTTGTGGGCGTCTTCCGCGCGCTTTCCAATTGAAGCGATTGACTTGTCTAGCCAAGATTACGTTAAACATTTGAGTAAGGGTGCAAACGCTTTACAAAGAAATGTCGAATTAGGTGCGGTGTTTAAGTCAAAAAAAGGAGGGCAAGAATTTCTGCCACTGGCACGCAACTATTTCGATGGTAATGGTAAAAATTTAGGGCAAGTCCAGGCTGAAATCAGTATGGCCTATTTCCAAGAGTTTTATGAGCGGGTCGCGAAAGATGCCGGTGCCAAAGTGGCTCTCTATGACAGAAATGGCGACATTATCGTGCAAGCGATGACAGACAAAAGCCAATATAAACGCGAAGCAAGTGATGAGGTTTTGATCGGTGCAATCAGAGACTTAGTTAGTGAATCGGGGCGAGTGGAGCAACACTTATTAGGTAACGATCAGACTGTAGCCTATACCCTGTTGAAAATGAATGATTTTCCGTTAGTCGTTGTTTTTGGACGTGATCTTGAGACAATTTTACTTGAGTGGAAAAAAAGAGTTGAGCAGAAACTTCTATTCGCTTCATTGACCGTTATCTTTACCCTGATTCTTGCATATCTTCTCTATCGCAAAATTACCAGTCTGCGCCTATCGCGCGAACGATTAAGTGATAGCGAGCGTCGCTATCGTTTGTTGTTTCAAGATGCTCAAGACGGGATTTTGTTAATCGATAAGTCGTATCACTTCGTCGATGGCAACCAGAATGCGCTAGAAATGTTAGCAGTCGATGTGAAGTCGGATTTATATAGTCTAGATATCGGTGAGTTTTCTGCAGATTGGCGTTATACGCAACCGACTGTGGCGGCAAAAAAAGCCGAAGCAATCAAGAAGTTCGTCGATCTTGCTTTTAAAGGACACGTTCAAAAATTCGAATGGATGGCCCATCGGCGAGGCAAAGATTGGTTCAGTGAAGTCACTTTGAGTCGAGTCAAAATTTCTAATGAAACAATCGTGTTTTGCGTGATGCGTGATATTTCACAACGCAAGCATGCGGAGCGCTTGTTGCAGGGGCAAAATCAGCTTTTGCAACTGATTGGTAGCAGTGAGAGTTTGGACTCTATACTGATCGACACCTGCCATTTCGTTGAACGCAACAATCCACATTGGCATTGTGGTGTGCAGTTATTGTCGGTTGACCAGAAGATTTTCACGCAAACGATAGGTCATCACTTTCCCGAGATCTTGCGACGTCAATTGACTGATGCGCCTGTTTGTCGTGGCAACGGTGTATGGAGTGAAGCGGTGCTGGGCGTGGTGCCGATTTGGGTAACTGATATCCCTAAAGCGGCCGAGATGGAATTCATTGTGCAGCGCAAGTTATTAGCCAATTATGCCGCGGTTGGGTCATGGCCTATCATGGGGAAAACTGGCCTGATCCTCGGAACCTTTACCTTATTTACCGAATCAACGGCAGCACTATCGAATGAAGACTTGAGCCTAATTAGTATCGCCACAGATGTCTCAAGTATCGCAATTGAAGGAAAGCGCGCCGAAGAGAAAGCGATTCGCCTTGCGCACTATGACGAAGTGACTAAGCTCCCAAATCGCTTTTTGTTCAATCAATATTTGGCAAAGGCATTGACCTATGCCGAAGACAGCAAATCAAGTTTAGCAGTGCTAATGCTTGATCTCGATCGGTTTAAGGCGATCAATGATAGTTTTGATCATGAAGAGGGCGATAAAGTTTTGCGCAATATCGCCCAACGATTGAAATCGGAGTTGTCCGAATCGGACACCATTGCTCGTGTTGGTGGGGATGAGTTTATGTTGCTGCTCGATCGCTATAGAACACCTCGTGAATTGACTGAAATAGCAGATCGCTTGTTGCACTCCGCGGCAACTCCATTCGAAATCAATGGCCAAGAATTGCAAATTAGCGCGAGTATAGGGATTGCAGTTTATCCAGAGGATGGTGCCGATTCTCAGATTCTCATGAAGAACTCTGAGATCGCGATGTATAGAGCAAAGCATAACGGTAAAAATAATTACCAGTTTTACGATGCAAACATGAACGTCCACACGATTGAACGTTTAGCCTTTGAAGCGCAATTGCGACGGGCGCTAGAGAATCACGAATTTGTGGTTTACTATCAGCCCAAAGTGAGCGTTCAAACTGGGCAGATTTTGGGCGCTGAGGCATTGGTTCGGTGGCAGCATCCAGACAACGGCTTAATTTATCCAACTGAATTTATCGGTTTGGTCGAAGAAGCCGGCCTAGTGGGTAAGATGGGAATGCAGGTGCTTGACTTGGTGTGTAGTGGTATTGCCAAATTCCGCCTCGCAAACAAAAAGTTTGGACGTATTGCGATCAACTTATCTGGGGCGCAGTTTAATGATGATAACTTACTCGATGAGCTGCAAAAGGTCATCGACTACTGGGAGATTTCTTCTAGCGATATAGAATTTGAAATCACCGAAAGTATGGTGATGAATAACCATGAGCAAGCGATTGCGCATATGGATGGTCTTAAGGCGGCAGGCTATACCCTGTCTATCGATGATTTTGGTACGGGTTATTCTTCACTTGCCT
>CALKVB010000357.1 GCA_937996605.1 uncultured Oxalobacteraceae bacterium
CTAATGTTCAGTTTTAAATTACCGCATTTTTGGACAGGAATACTTGTCCCGGTGAGTTATCTGGTCGCGTTATGGTCCGCTGCAAATATGCTCAAAGCATATGAACTTGCACGAGGATTTGATGTTATGGTTTTTCGTGAGTTGAAAGCTTTAGGTGCAAATTTGATGTACGCCGGCGTCGCGGCTTTGTTTATTGTGCCCACTTTGGAATCTTGGATTAATTTGGGTGGTCGTGGTGTATCAGTTGACTTTGATATCAATCCCGTTGCAATCGGGATGATAGGTGTCATCTTAAAACTCATGGCACGCCGCTCAGAAGAGTTAGCTGGTATGGCTCAAAAATGAGAAGATTTCGTTTGTTTTGAGCGTCTGTTTAAACCTCTTCAACATGTTCGATCAAAAGTTGTACCTTGGTGACGCCATTGTATTCATTAGCATCTAGCCTAAACGCTACCCGCACGCGCTCAGCAAAACTCTCAGTATGACCAAACCATATCGCATCATAGCGTAAGCCATTTTTCTCTAGCACCATTTTTAAATGCCGCTCTTTCAAAATACGTTGCGAAATGAGCTTAAATTCGTCACAGAATATCGGTGGCGGGAAACCTTGGCCCCATACTTGACTATCCAGTAACTCAATAAAATCGGTGGTGTAATAAGCTTCTTCTAAAACACCGTCTGTTTCGATAATGCGTTCTAGTTGATCTTGTCGTAACCACGATTGACCAACTGCCTCGAAAGCGGCTTGAAAAGCAGGAAAGTGTTCCATCCTTATCGTTAATCCAGCCGCCATTGCATGTCCGCCAAACTTCTGAATCAGATGTGGTGCATGTTTAGAGACTAAATCTAGAGCGTCGCGTAAATGGAAACCCGGTATTGAGCGTCCAGAACCTTTCATTAAGCCCTCGTCACCCGGTGCGAAGGTGATTGTTGGGCGGTAAAATTTATCTTTGAGACGTGAAGCAACAATGCCGATAACACCTTGATGCCAAGATTCGTCAAACACCGCGATTGTATGCGTGTCTTTTGCTTGGAAATCATCTAGATGCAGCAGCGCTACATCCTGCATTTCGCGTTCGATGTCTTTGCGATCTGCGTTGATACTATTGAGCTCTTGCGCGATTTGCCAAGCACGCCCTTCGTCATCAGTCGTGAGACATTCAATGCCAAGTGACATGTCTGCGAGACGGCCAGCTGCGTTCAAGCGTGGGCCTAGCGCGAAACCAAGATCGAAAGGGCTCGCCAGACGTGGCTCACGGCCTGCGACACGAAATAAAGCTGCGATACCAGCATGCATACGACCAGCTCGCATTCGTTTCAAACCTTGTGCGACAAGTATTCGATTGTTTGGATCAAGCTTTACAACGTCGGCGACAGTGCCTAGAGCAACTAAATCTAAAAGTGTATCGAGTTTGGGTTGCGTTTGTTGATCAAAAGCTCCGCGTTGGCGTAGCTCGGCACGCAATGCGAGCAAGACATAAAACATCACGCCGACGCCAGCTAAATTCTTGCTTGCGAATTCGCAATACGGTTGATTGGGGTTGACGATGACAGCTGCCTCTGGGAGTTTGTCCGCAGGTAAATGATGATCTGTCACAAGCACATCGATGCCACGTGCTTTAGCCGCCGCGACGCCGTCTATGCTGGCAATGCCATTATCGACAGTGACGATCACATCGGGGGATTTCTCGCGTGCGGTCAGTTCCACAATTTCGGGGGTTAGTCCATACCCATATTCGAAACGATTGGGCACGATGTAATCTACCTGAGCACCTAACATTCGTAAGCCGCGCAGCCCAACCGCACAGGCGGTAGCACCATCACAATCGTAGTCAGCCACGATCACCAGTTTCTTCTTTTGCTCGATAGCATCTGCGAGATATTGAGCAGCTTTAATATTATTCATCAAACTCGTGGGCGGCAATAGGGCGGGGAGATCCGTTAAGAGCTCCTCGGCACTCAATATGCCGCGCGCTGCAAATAAACGAGCTAAAACGGGATGCATGTCGCTTTGTCTTAATAATTCAGACTGACGAAATGAATACGGGCGAGTGCTGATACGAGTCATATTTCTTGTGTTACTACTGGATAGGGAAACTATAGTTAAAAAGACGAGATCGATGCGCTCTTAATTGTTTGTCTGCGAGAGTAACGAAAGTGGATTTAGCGTAGCCGCCTGCCAACGCTGCCAGAATCGGGCGCTGCGACACTCAATCAATGCAAGTTGTTGCGTATCGCTTAGAACAAGATTCAAGTTTTTCATTTGGCCACTCTCGATGGCTGACCACAATGGACTAAAGCAAACCATCTCAAGTTGGTTGAGTTGCATGAGCCAGCTTCCCCAATCACTATTCAGAGCGGGCTCTATCAAGCTGTCGATTAAGATTCTCTGCGGGCTTGATTCTGCTTTTGAATTTTTTAGAGCATCATGAAGTGCATTTATACCAGATTGAAAATTTACTTGTTTCAGCTCAGCACTGCCGCTGTGTAACCACACGGAGTTGATCGGTGACTTTCCTTGCTCTTCGCGTGCTTGATTTACCTTGCTGATATGCCATGCCATTTGAATTTCGTTTTGCAACTTGCGCCACGCTCTAGCTTTCTCACCTTCGGCGATCCAAATATCCATATTGTGACCAGCCGCTGCAAATAAACTCGAAGTGCGGAGTTCGCTCCAATCGTCGGCACGAAGGAACCAAGTTTTGTGATCGCCATAAAGAAGCTCGTGCCCAAGTTCGGTGCATATCTCATGGGCGACATTGAATAATGCTTTGGACTCATCATCGCTGATATCGAGTCGTTGCGGATCAGTCATCACTAAATGATCACGCGCGATGTGAACGTGTACAGGGTTTAAGGTAAACCAGAAACCCAGCGCAGGAGCGAGCGACTTTAAGGACATCGTGTAATGCGTGGTCTCGGGACTATTCAAGCGTTCGTCTCTGTTAGGCGCGACGAAATTTTGTTGAGTTAACTTATTTCGCGAAAAAGGGTCTTGATATAAACAAAATTCGTGCGGTAGCAAGCGTGCGAATTCGTTCAGTTGATGGTGCTCGCGCAGCTTCCCGAACGTGATGAGTTTCGCTAAGGAAGGTGTTTTCGCTTGACGCAAAAGTTCTTTGGCCAGCGCAGGATTGGGGATGCCGAAAGGCAAAATAATTTCTAAATAGCTCATTTACCGTATTGTATGGCAAACTAGCGCGGTTTTCTGCATCCTATCTTATTTGTTAATTGCCGCGACAAGTCCTGAAGGGCCTTGCGTTGCTCATAAGAATTGATGTCAGATTGTAGATTCTTTCTTACATTTTTTTACCCAGGATTGATCGTTTTGTGAAGAACCTCTCGTTTGAATGGTTGGTTGGCCTGCGCTATACACGCGCAGGCAAACGCAGCAGCCGCAATAGTTTTATTTCTTTTATTTCCTTGATTTCGATGGCCGGCATCGCATTGGGCGTGGCTGCTTTGATCATCGTTTTGTCTGTGATGAACGGTTTTCAAAAGGAAGTGCGTGATCGTATGCTGTCGGTCTTGCCTCACATTGAGGTGTTTGACGCTAGCGGAGTGATTCCTGACTGGAAGCTGACGGCAAAAGAGGCCGAGAAACACACCT
>CALKVB010000358.1 GCA_937996605.1 uncultured Oxalobacteraceae bacterium
GTGACTGGAGTTCAGACGTGTGCTCTTCCGATCTTTGATAGCTCGGTGGTGATTAACACTCCGATCACCAGCGATGCTTTCAACAATATTTATTTTGGTTATGTGGCGAAAGCTGGGAATCCGGCGGGATTGACTAGTGGCATTGCGCGTATCGGTGCGGATGGTAAAGCGACTTGGACCGGTGTGAAAGAAGTCAGCGGCTTGTCGAGCGTAACTAAAATGGCAACCAACAGCGCCATTGCAGTTTCAAACGATGGGAAGACGATTTATGCCTTGGTTAATAATGACTTTGGGGTAGGAGTTCGCCAAACGGGGTATTTATTGGCGCTAGACAGTGCGAGCTTGGCTTTGAAGAGTAAGGTCCAATTATTAGATCCAAATGAAAAAGGTCCAGCGAATATTTCAGATGACAGCACTGCCGCACCTTTGGTCGGGCCAGATGGCGATGTGTACATTGGCGTGCTCGAGCGTACTTATGGTACCCACAATGCACGAGGCTGGTTACTTCACTTTAATAGTGATTTAAGTGTGACAAAGTTGCCAGGCTCTTTCGGCTGGGATGATACGCCCTCGATTGTGCCTGCTTCTATGGTACCAAGCTACAAAGGCAGCTCAGCCTATTTGCTGATGGTGAAATATAACAACTATGCACGCGCTGGTACGGGTGATGCAAAAAACAAAATTGCGATTTTGGATCCGAATACGCCACAAGTTGATTCGATAACGCCTATTACAACCATGTTGGAAGTATTAACTATACTCGGACCAACGCCTGATCCAAGCTACCCAGGTGGTGTGGTGGAATGGTGCGTCAATACTGCTGCGGTCGATCCATTTACGAAGTCGATTATCGTCAATAGTGAAGACGGTATTTTGTATCGTTGGGATTTGACGACGAATAAATTGAGCGAAAAAATTCGTTTGACCAGTGGCTTAGGTGAATCCTATACACCAACAGCTGTTGGTCCTGATGGGCAGGTATATGCGATCAATAATGCGATTGTCTTTGCAGTAGGTAAATAAAGGCTAAAAATAAGGCTAAATTGCTTGTTGCTGAAACAGCGTGAACCTAGAAATATGCCGGTATGAACTTGATTCTTACCGGCAATTTTTTTGTGTCTCGTGTATGCTTAGAAGATAATGTTGGCATACCCTGAATGCCTAAACATCGAAGCAGGAGACCGTGATATGCCTTTATCATCATTTCGTGTTGAAGCTCATCATCATGGCTTGCGCCTGTCTGAGCTTATCAGCGCCTTGAGCCACGCTTTAGATATTACTGAGGGCCAGCCAGCGGGGCACTGCATTCGTTGTTGTTGGATCGGTATGCACATTGGTCGTGAGTTACAGCTTCCTGAAAATCAATTATGGGATCTGTACTACACCTTGCTGTTAAAGGACCTAGGCTGCAGCAGTAATGCCGCGCGCATTTGTGAGCTGTATCTCACTGATGATCTGCATTTTAAACGCGACTTCAAAACTGTCGGTGATAGCTTGCCGCAAGTTTTGCATTTTGTTTTAAAACATACCGGTCTGAAAGCAGGCTTGGCAGAGCGCTTTCGCAGCGTCCTCACAATTTTGCGCGATGGTCGTAATATCGCCCAAGAGTTAATCGCCACGCGTTGTCAACGCGGTGCTGAAATTGCTCGACTGCTGCGATTCGGAGAAGCCGTGGCACTCGGCATTTATCATCTTGATGAACATTACAACGGTCAAGGTCGTCCAGATGGTTTGCGTAGTGATGCGATACCTGTGTTTTCGCGCATTGCGCTGTTGTCGCAGGTAATTGATGTGTTTCACACTGCTGATGGACCAGGCGCTGCAATTGAAGAAATTCGTGAACGTTCTCAACAGTGGTTTGATCCCGACCTAGTCAATGCCTTTGAGCGGGTGGCGCAAAAACACGAATTTTGGCGTGTTTTAGCCTCGGATGAAGTGACTCAAGAAGTGCTTAACCTAGAACCTAGTGGCCATGTGGTGCCGCTCGATGATGATTATCTCGACGATATCGCGGCGGCCTTCGGACAGGTAGTCGATTCTAAAAGCCCCTACACCAGCGGTCATAGCGAACGTGTGGCTCTATATACCGACATGATTGCAGAAGCCTTAGATTTGCCGATGGAACGCAGACGCTGGTTAAAGCGTGGCGCCTTATTGCATGATGTCGGCAAATTAGGTGTCAGTAATAGCGTGCTCGATAAAGCCGGCAAGCTTGATATTTCAGAGTGGGAAGAAGTGAAGATGCATGCCGCCTATACGGAAACTATTTTATCCCGTGTTAACGCGTTTTCAGAGTTAGCCAAAGTTGCAGCAGCACATCATGAAAAACTCGATGGTACGGGTTACCCACGTGGTTTGAAAGGCGATGAAATTACGCTCGAAACACGCATCATTACCACTGCCGATATCTTCGATGCGATTACGGCAGAACGTCCTTATCGTGGTGCAATTCCGATTCCTAAGACCTTGGAAATGATGGCGGAGAATTTGCACACTGCAATCGATGTACGCTGTTTTGAAGCTTTAAAACTGGCGATTGCGAAATTGGGGTAGCATCGATACTACTCAAACATGCCACCCCGTAGTCAGACTTAGATTTGTACTCGCGTACCGAGTTCGATCACGCAATTATTCGGTAAGTGGAAGAAATCTGCCACGCTACGTGAGTTACGCGACATCAAGGCGAACAATAATTCTCGCCAATGGGCCATGCCAGTTCCTTTGGTGGGGACCACAATTTCTCGGCTTAAGAAATACGAGGTCTCAAAGAGATTGATATCCAATCCTTGGGTATGGCACATGCTCAATGCTTTCGGAATATCCGGAGTATTTTTGAAACCATAGTTAATCGTCACACGCCAGAAACCTGGAACGAGAGGAGTGACTTGCAGGCGCTCTTCAAACGGAATCCAAGGTACATCATGGAATACCACCGTGAGGATCACATTGCGTTCGTGTAGCACTTGATTATGCTTGAGATTGTGCATCAAAGCTTGAGGTACGGTATCGGGGTTTGCCACCGCATACACCGCAGTGCGCGCTGCACGATGCATACTGTCGCCTGATAATGCTGTGATGAAGGGCAGGAGCTCAGGATCATCTTGACGAATATGATTGATTAAGAGTTCTCGGCCGCGGCGCCAAGTGGCCATGATCGTGAAGATCGTGGCACCCAATGCCAAAGGGAACCAACCACCATCCAAGACTTTGAATGAACAAGATACAACCAACAACGTATCGAACATCAAGAACACGCTGGTTGCACCAATCGCCAGAGGCAAAGGATAGTTCCAACCGTGGCGCACGACGAAAAAGGTCAATAGTGTCGTGATCAACATGGTCACTGTTACTGCAATCCCGTAAGCACCCGCCATGGCAGAAGAGCTTCCAAAACCTAATACTGCCAATAAAACACCGACGAGTAACATACTATTTGAAGATTAGCATAATCTATGGAAAGTACAATTTTGACCAATCTCGAGCACCTCTAAACCTTGAAGACCCCTCCAAAAATCGTGATCAGCAAAACGACCCATTCGGGTCGTTTTGTGCGTACACCTATTGATACTCTTAGCGCATCAAGAAGGCGTATCGAAGAAGAACGATCAAGAC
>CALKVB010000359.1 GCA_937996605.1 uncultured Oxalobacteraceae bacterium
ACGCTCTTCCGATCTTTGACTCTCTGCTGTAACGATATCGTTGGCTGTAGTTGCTACTATTGTCGGCACTGTGGGAGAAGCACCTGTACGCAAAGTATGCAGCTCTGCCTCTAAGGATTTGATCTTACTCTCCAACTTCGCAAGCGTTGCCCGCATTTCTTTCATGGCCGCTGCCGCTTGTTCGTGCAAGGTCATGTTTGATTTTTGCAGTTTTGAAATTTGAGAATCAATACTGATCTTTGCCAACAATCCAACAATGCCGCCGAATACGGTGTACCAAAATACCGAAGCATGTTCATTGACTATACCAAGCGCTAGACCTACGAGTGCCCCTATCCACCACATCGCCAACTCCATTTCATCAAATCAAAGAACTCAAATTTCTTGCCGACTCAAGGTCCCTAGCATGATTCGCACGAAGCCACAGAAATCAAGCTCCGATAAATTTATATCGTGGCAACTGTAAGGAGAAAGCATCTGAATGACAAGAAAAAACCGACGAGTAGCAAGTTTTGTAGCAATTCGGTAGAAGCACACAACACCTTGCAAAAGCTGTTTTAGGTTTTATTCAAGCAGACATTTGAATTCAGGTAGACTTTCGATATCAATCACCTCATCTAGACCAGCCATGGAAGACGCAAGAACATTCCCAGAACTCCGTAGCGAACGATTCTTGCTACGCCAGATTCAACAGAGTGATTTGGCAGCTATTTTTTTCGGTCTTTCTCATCCCAAGGTGACTGCCCATTACGGCATTTGGTATGAAAGTGAGCTCGCAACACAAGAACAAATAGACTGGTATCGCTGCTTGGAAAAGGAGGGCACTGGAATGTGGTGGGCGATTTGTCCAATCAATCAAGCGGAACAATTGATCGGTGCCTGCGGTATTTATGAAGTCGACAATTACAATCGCAACGCGGACCTCGGCTATTGGCTATTGCCCGCCTATTGGGGGCAAGGCGTAATGCTAGAATGTCTGGACAAGGTATTACAGTACGGCTTTGACAGCATGCAACTACATCGAATCGAAGCCGAAGTAGAAGTCGAAAATATCAGCAGCAGTAAGTTACTCACAAAGCTCGGCTTTGAACATGAAGGACGGCGGCGTCAAGTATCTTGGAAACGCGACCGCTTTGTGGATCTTGATTACTACGGCATCCTCAACGCGCATTTCCAAAAGCGACGAGCTGAAAACCAAGCCACCGAGCTTGAATGCGAACCTTAGTGATACTGGCGTAATTGAAAAACATTGCCTTCGGGATCTATCCCATTGCAGTAACGATAAAGCGCAGCTTCCCACACTTGTTCTGAGATACTGCCCCCCCACTCAACCGCCACATCACCCGCATGTTTAAGATCGTGCACACTAAAGAAAAATTTGAGAGCGCTATCTTCGCGTGGTACAGGAGGAGTCTCAATTTGAATCTCGGCAGCGTAAGCTGCTGGTATGGCGTGGATGATCAACTCTATCCCTCTGCCTTGTAGCACAAAAAATCCGAGCTCAGCTTGGCTCTCTTGAGTACACTCCAGCAATTGCAAAACCGCCGCATAAAACTGTGCGAGCGCTTGCGCATCTTTCGCATAAATCATGATGCCTGCATGTACGGTCGCGCCAGAAGATGAAGGGGCAGGCACAAACTCCACGCTCTCAGACATCTTACCCGTACGCAGAAAACAAGCGTAGGTCAGCGCGGCAGCACGACGTAACTCTTCCCACATCGGCTCACCTTGAATCACCTCTAAACTTGGCATAGGCTGAGGCAAACGTTGACTCAAGCCCGACCAAATCATGTGAAATTTCTCTATCGCTTGCAGCTCATCACGAGAAAAGACAGGTTCTTTAAATCCTTCACGCCAATCAGGACCAACCCAATCGGCCCATTGCTCAATAATCTCAGTGGGTACGTGAAGTTGAGGGGATTTGGCCTGATATCGCTGCTGCTCAACAAATGATGATGCCACTTCCAAGTAATCAATTAACTGATTTCGCACCCGCTGCAATAAGACTTGTTCGCTTGGACGTGAAGACGCTGTATTCATCATATTCAAATTGACTTAAGCGCTAGCCGACATCGAGCAAGCGATCATTTACCGTTACTGTTGGCCCAACTATTGACCAAATCATTATGCTGAGGTGGAATGTCAACAATTTTCATGCCGACGCGGTATTCATTACCGCTCAAGATGCAATACAAAACGCTGCCCTTGCAAACCACCTGTGTTCGACGCGAAGCGTCACGCCGATCAGGAATTTCAATCATCATTTGAAAATTGCCACGCTCTGGCACGAGGTGTGGACACAGAAATTGCACGCCGTTTGCCGAAAAGTTGACGACCTTGATCGCGATAATCTTGCCGGGGCTGACTTGCATTGCGCCGCGCCAAGCTACATTGATACGGGGGGCAGAACGAGCGTCACTCATAAAAATTGATGTCAACCTAGGAAGTCTGTCGATAAATATTAAGCAGGGATAAAATTGCGAGCACATTATGCCAAAAAATTTGCCGCTTAGCAGGTTGCCGACAGGAAAATCTTAGATCTGAAACAATCTTCCACACTTATTTCAAATCTGAACCGCACACGAAGTCACACACTTCAAACGAAAAATCGACGTGACAGGCTAAGTAATCCAGTGAAATCGCATGCAATTCGTTCTTAAGTGCGTTGTCACTCAAATAATCAGATTGTAAAAATGCATCGTACTCATATTTATTCGCGATACAGGCTTGGACCGCGCGTACATAAAATTCGTGGGCGACTACCGCGTTCGCTTGAATCAGCATATCTTCTACTTCGGCTAACAAATTGCCATTCATATTATAAAAAAACTGGGCAAAACCGCCCTGCCGTAAATCATGATCAAAACGCGCCGCCAACAATAAAAATAAATCCTTACCGGATTTTTCAAGAAATACTTCGCAATCAAAGTACTTGCTCTGTTCGAACAATTCTTGCAAACGCTTCTTGCTTTCATCGAGGATGATGTCAATTGGCATGGTTTTCCCTGTCAGCGAATGAAATCCACATTAACCAGAATACAAGTAATGTACTGCATTCTGCCGCACAAACTCAAATGAAATTACGGTTACAGTATTCGTACTAGATTAAACCATCGCGAGAATAATTCGAGGATAATAGAAGCTTCAACTTGCACTGTTCTAACATTTCTATATCTAAGTAATCGACACTGAAAACATCCATGAGTGACCATCAAGAATTTCTAAGCGCGGTAGAGATCCGCGTTCTCGGCGCCCTTGCTGAAAAAGAAGCGACTACGCCCGACAACTATCCTATGTCTTTAAACGGTTTGGTCAGTGCATGTAATCAGCTCACTAGTCGCGATCCTGTGATGAATTTGACGGAGGCGGAGATTAGCGAAGCGCTCGATCAGCTCGTTCAAAAGAAATTGGCCAGCGTGATTCATCAAGCTGGAGCGCGGGTCGCCAAGTACGAGCACAAAATGCGAGTGAAGTGGATGCTGGAGCAAAATAAGCTCGCCGTGTTGACCATCTTGATGTTACGCGGTTGGCAGACTGCTGGAGAAATCCGCACGCGTGTTGGGCGTCTACACGAATTTGCGTCAGTGAATGAAGTTGAACAGTGTTTAGATTTCTTGATCGATAAATATCCACCCGTGGTGGCGCGCTTACCGATCGCGCCGGGCACCAAAGAGCCACGTTATGCCCATTTACTCGCTGGCGACGAAGCAAGTTTACACTTGGAATCCTTGAACAGCACCAATCATAGTAGTTCGACCAATAACAAAGACCGTATCGCACATTTGGAAGAAGAAGTACAAACACTGCGCACTCAAGTACAAGACTTAAGCGCGCAGTTTGCAGAATTTAAAAAACAATTTGAGTGATCGAAAAAATTGATGACCCTGAACACACTCATGGTCATCGATCTCATATTCAACGCTTTGGCCGACTCTTCTGATACTTTTGCATCAGCGCTTCGAAGAAGGCATTTCCACCTTGAGCATAGCCTTCTTCGGTAAAATGAACATAGTCAGGACGACCTAAAGGCGGGTTTGCATCGACAAAACGCTGCATAGAGCAACGTCCACCCATCGCGGCTTCCCAACTCCAAAACAACAGATGCTCGCTGATTGCCACGTCTTGCTGAATATTTTGCACCGTTTTCAAACCAGCAGGCAGACGATAGCGACATCCGACATTTTCACCAGCGCCCTTTTTCTTCGCAGAATTCGGTGCGCCAATTAATAGGATCGCGGCATCAGGTGCAGCCGCCCGCAACTGACGTATGGTGCTCTGCAACTCTTGCTTGTACAAATCAAAATCTGGATTCGGATCAAAGGCTTCATTGGTGCCATAGGCTAACACAATCAGGCTTGGACGACGCCACTGCAATTGATCACGTACAGCATCGGTTTGCCAACGCGCAATTACACGCTGCGTCGCGCCAACGATACCGAGCGAATCGACCGTAACGCCGGGGGCTAAAGTATCAATGATGATCGCGCCCAATTCAGGGGGATTATTTTCAGCACGCAGGGTGAAACTATTCAAATCGATCGCGCTTCCCATCACATAACTTGATTGCCAATTTGATGTGAGTGGGGCCAGCAAATCGCGCACTTCACCATCAGGGAAACTCAATTTCCAACCACCAGAAGCATCATCATTATTACGTCGCGTCCAAATCGTGACCCGCTGCAAACCGAACAAGGGCTGCTTGGGTACAATTTCGATCGAAGCGCCAGGCTCAGGTTGATTGGCAAAACCACCGAGAGGAAAATTCTCAGGATTATTGCGACTGACGCGGGTTTTCCAATTACCATTCATACGCATCAACACTTGCGCGGAACGTTGATTTTTAATGTATCCCGGCGACAGCCAACCAATCCCAGCATTCCCAAAACGTTTTTGCATTTGCTCGCGATATGCCTGAGTAAAATAATCCCCCCCAGTATGCGAATCACCCAACTGCATAATATGTACGACCTCGCTACTCTCTTTGCGCTCTAATGCCGCCAATTGGCGCCACAAACGCGAGGCATTTGGATCACCATAATCATGAACCACCGCACCTGCATGCGCTATGTATGGCACTGCTGTAAAACACAATGCGATCAGACTAGTGGCAAGCAAACGTGAGAGTGGTCGAATCTTGGGCGAACTAAAACGTGTAAGGGATAAGATCATGGGCTCACTTTGCTGATCACAGGTAACTCAAATTGCTTCAGCACTAAGTCCCGCAAAATGGTCTGACCATCGCGCGTAAAATGAATGCCATCTTCGGTACGTACGACGACGCTCTTGCCGTTTTCCTTGGTAATGGTCTTACGATATTCGTTGACATCGTCACTCAGTAATTCGCGCGTCGAAACATAACGCGATTCGCCTTCACCGAGTGCTTTGGCGTAGAGGCTATTCAAGACTTTGACCCCGCGATTAATTTTGTCGCGCCCCATATTCGGCGCGCCCATCCAAATCACACGCACATGTTGTTGATGCGCAGTTTGTATGATGCTTTCAATACGCGCCAAGTAATTACTCTGCCAGCGTTCGGTACCAAAACTTTCGTACTTGCCACCGAGGATCATGTCCCAGGTATCATTCGCGCCAAGGAAAACTACTAACACCGAGATACGGTCTTTTTCTAATGTTTTCTTAATGACGGCTGGCCAATCATAGTAACTAGGATAGGTTAAGCCCGTGCTTTGTCGGCTGAGGTCTAGCGACTTCACGTGCACATTTTGCAGTGCGCGCGCCACATGCGGTGCCACCCCTTGCATCATTGAGTCACCCACAAGTAAAACTTTGTCTTGGGGACCTAAGACCATCCGCCCCTCTTCGTTCAAAGGAACAAATTGAGTTAACGGAGGCTCGACTTGAGCTTCATCAGTAGCCACAGGCTTGCTCAAACTGAGCGCCATGCCATCGCTTGCGTTATCGCTACCTGGTCTCGGATTTAATTTGGCAGCAGAGGCTGCGCTTGCGTCCAAACCATTCACTGCACTTGTCGATTTTTTTAAATTGAGCGGCGCATTGTGTTGCGATATTTTTTTATCGTCAGCACTCTCTTCTGGCAGACCAAACAACAACACGTTAAAACTTAAAATCAAACGCTCTTTCACCGTTTGTCTCGGCTTGAGTTGCTCGCTTAACTGTTGATCAAGCTCTTTGCTTAATTTTGCGCCACTCTGCCAAGCAGGGTGATCTACCGCTTTAGAAAATCCGAGTTCAAGATGCCGCGTTTGTTGCCAGTATTGATCGAGCGCATCTTGGCGCATCCAAAACAAGAGCGCCAAACTACTTGCTAATACCGCCAATGTTTGCCAATGACGCGAAGTCAGGTCAAGCTCGGCCACCGTCTCTGGTGCTGGCACCATGACCGCGATGGAGTGTAAGGCTTGCACTGGCATAGGTGTCTCGGTCAAAGCTTTCTTAGGCTCTTTAGCGTTCTGGCGACTTTTTTTCGCGTGCTTTTGGTTTTCGTATCCATCTCGCATCGTCAACTCCTAGTACGAGTAATACAAAAACGAAGGGACGCCAGAAGGCCCCAACAAATGAATCAACAACACAATCGCCGTCAATGCGATAGGCTTGATTAGAGCCGGCGTGCGGCCCATCAACCACAAACTGCGTTGTTTCCATGATTCCGCATACACCGAGAGCCAAAAGAATAGCAACATCAACGCTGCCCCACCGACAACATCCACCGTCATGGGCGCATCCAAACGACCGAAACCACGAATGAAATTCAGGGCTTCTTGCCAACCATCGGCACGGAAGAAGATCCACGCAAAGCAAACAAAATGAAAAGTAATGATACCGCTAAACAAACCTCTAACTTGGCGTCCTAGCACTTTCTCGATGATGTTTTGCGCCACCATCCCTAAGCCATGTAAAGCGCCCCAGATAATGTACTTGAGACTCGAACCATGCCAAATGCCGCTAATCACCATAGAACTCAGTATCGTCAATTGCGTCATCCACCAACCACCGCGGCTGCCGCCCATAGGGATATACACATAGTCGCGAATCCAGCTCGACAAAGAAATATGCCATCGACGCCAAAACTCGCGCAGATTCACCGCCAAATACGGGAAATTGAAATTGTCTTTTAACTGGTAACCGAGCAACAAAGCCATAGCGATGACCAAATCGGAATAACCACTAAAGTCGAAATAAATTTGAATCGCAAACGCATAAGCACCCATCAGCAATTCTGGTGCTTGGTAAGCATCTGGATTAGCGAACATAGGATTAACCCAGGTTTCAGAGATCCAAGTGGCCAACCATACTTTCTTGACTAGCGCAGAAATCAATAACCAGAAGATCAAATCAACTTGCACTAATTTACGCGGCTGTGGCTGCTCCATTTGTACCAGTAAATCACTAGCGCGACAGATGGGACCGGCAAACAAAGTGGGAAAGAAAGCGAGATAGAGCGCGCTATCAAGTGGCTTCGCTGGCTCACGCTCATTACGGGCGACCGCGACTAGATAGGCAATAGCTTGGAAAGTGTAAAAAGATATCCCCACCGGTAGCAAGATATCGAGTGCAGGTATCGACCACGAGAGTTTGAAGTATTCGGCAGCGGCCAAAAAACCATCGCGACAAAAATCAAAATACTTAAATACGGCTAAATTCAGCACCGAAGCGAAAATACCTAGACCGCAAATGAATTTTCTTTGCTGAGGCTGGGACTGAGACCATTTCAGCAAACCCAGCATACAGCTGGTGTACACCGCTAAGATGGCGCCAAAGCGCCAATCTAAAGAAGCGTAAATCGCGTAGCTGGCGAGTAGTAGACTTAATTTTTGTAGTGTGGTCCAGCGATTCAGTGACCAATACAAAATAAGAAATACCAAAAAGGTAAACGCAAACTCGGGTGACAAATAACTCATGCTGAATTCTAAAAGGCAAAGTACGGGACGTTCTACTGCAAGGCCAGGCTCAAAGCGCCGACCGCGATCGGGGCGCTTTAACGATGATGAAATAACCCAGCTTTTGTGTCGAGAGCCCAACTTGTTCCGAACCAAATTCAAGGAGCAATTCGACTAACAAAAACTTAGAGTTTTTTCATTTGTACTTTGCTACAAACGAAGAGCTGAACTTTGCAGTATTGCGCTGTTTTTTGCAATACCTGATCACTCGGAATGTCGCATGTTTACTCGCTTTTTTCCAAAAGCGAGTCGATTCAGGCCTAATTACTGTCGGAGTTGATGAAACTGCAAAACGCTTGCTGCACTTCGACTTTATTCATCATGCCAGTGTGGGGGCCATTTTTTACCATCAATAATTGCTTTTTCGCAGAGGGAATCGCATCGAAAACCTTCTTACCCAGTTCAGGTCCGAACAAGTCATCATTCTCGCCTACAATGACGAGACTCTTTTGCTGATATTGCGATACAGCTTTTGCATTATTCACGAACGAAGTGGACGGCTCGAAAGTAAAGCGTACAAATGGCACTGCATACCATGGTGTTTTGAAGTCCACGACCTCTGGAAGCGTAGTTGCTGGCGCTTCCAGTATGACGCCATCAACGCTGCGATTCTGCATGATGTGACCGGTCATGAAGCTACCGAGAGATTGGCCGTGCAAATAAAGTTTGCCATTTGTACTTTTGCGCACCTCATCGTAAACACGCAAAGCATCTTCTTGCAAGTTCTTGATGGTAGGCTCACCTTTAGTACGGCCATAACCGCGGTAGTCAAAACTAACGAAGTTAGGTGTGCAGCTACTTGTTTGACGTATCAGGCTTTTCAAGCTCTCATCGACGTGGGATAAATTGCCCCCAAAATACAAGACCGTTGGTCGATTCGCATCAATTTTGAGATCTAATCCATTCAGTTTGATGCTTTCATCAACGCTGATCGACCTCTCTTGAACCTGTGCACCAGGCTTAAAGCTCTGCGCTACCTCATTACTAAATGCTCCTTTGGCTTGATATCCAGTTGCTCGATCAGGGCGAATGAAGTCCTTTTCCGTCACTTGAATATGCATACAAGCGCTCAAAGAGCTAATCAGAGTTGTGGCCAAAATGGCTTTAGACAAAATGCGCATGGTGTTCTCCATAGTGAAAGTTTGTGAATGCATTTTCACTATTGCAAAGCTTGTGCCAGCTCGCAAAAGGCGCATTTTTAGCAATTTTCACCCGATTTTTTATTAGAAATGTCCGCATCTGAACGTTGTACTGTTCAAAAGCGGACAGGCCCTAGATATCGACGGGATCAATTTCGACTCCCCACTTCACCCTGGTCTTCATGGCGCGTAAAGTGGTAATCCACTCTTTGAGAAAAGCTTGCAAGGCTGGGCGTGAAGTCGATTCGACTAGGAGTTGAGCGCGGTCCATATTGTGGACGCGCGTCATTGTCATCGGGATAGGGTCGTTAATTGTAATCCCATGATGGATGGTGCAATGCGCAGCCTCATGCAGAAAAGCGATCGCCGTTTCCAATTCACGAGCTTCGGCGCGCAGCAAAGCTTGGTAGATAAATGGTGGCATCGCCGCTTGCTGTCTTTCCTCCAACAGGTCATCAGCAAAGCGATGATAGTCGTGGGCCATCAAGGCATGGTAAAGCGGATGATCGGGATAGCGAGTCTGAATCAAAACTTCACTGGCATTGCCCCCCTCCTTTTGCGCCGCCCGGCCGGCACGCCCCGCCACCTGCATCAACTGGGCAAATAAACGTTCGCTGGCGCGGAAGTCCTGCGAAAACAGGGCACTATCCGGATTCAAGGCAGCGACCAAGGTGAGATTCTTAAAATCATGTCCTTTTGCCACCATTTGTGTGCCGATCAAAATATCGACGTCGCCACGATGGACGGTATCAAAGGCCGCTTCAGCACTGCCTTTCAAACGCGTCGAATCAGCATCTATCCTAAAAATTCGCGCATCAGGGAAAACACTGTGTAAGCCTTCTTCCAAACGCTGGGTACCGCGACCGAGAGGTTGCAGATCGATATTGCCGCAAGTGGGACAAGCACGGGTGATCCTTTGTTCTAAACCACAATGATGACAGCGCAATTTCTTATCGGGTTTGTGCAAAACCATATGCGCCGTGCAACGCGTACAGTTGCTAATCCAACCACAGGCATCACAATGCAAGACTGGGGCATAACCACGGCGATTAAGGAATAGTAGTGATTGCTCACCTTTCTCTAAACGCTGACGTATCGCAGCTACCAACCTCTGTGTCAGGCCTTCAGATGGTTTTTCACGTTCTGTATTAATGATCTTCACCACCGGCAAAACTGCATCTTTGACCGCACGCTCCCGCAGCTCTAATTTGCGATAACGCCCTGCCTTGCTATGCTGCCAGGTCTCCAAAGAAGGAGTCGCCGAACCCAAGACCACAGGAATCGCTAATTGATGGGCTCGCCATACGGCTAGGTCACGCGCTGAATAACGCAAACCCTCTTGCTGTTTATACGAGGGATCATGTTCTTCATCAATCACTATCATTTGAAGATGCGGCAGTGATGACAAAATCGCCAAACGCGTACCCAAGATGATTCTCGCCTGACCAGTGTGCGCGGCTAACCAGTGGAGTAGGCGCTCACCTTCAGCCATGCCACTATGCAAAGTGGAGATCTGAATGCCGGAGAAACGTTGACGAATATTCGCTTCGAGCTGCGGCGTCAAATTGATTTCCGGTACCAGAATCAAGACTTGTGAACGGTCGTCGCGCGCCAAGATTTTGGCCGTTGCCTGCAAATACACCTCGGTTTTGCCGCTACCGGTCACTCCATGCAATAAAAATGCAGCAAAGCCTGGCTGGCCTACGATCTGCTCGACCGCGGCTTGCTGCTCTGTATTTAATTGTTTCTCTTGTAAAACTTCAGGGGCTGCACTCGACGTCAATTTGGCCAGCTTCTTCAGATTACGATCCAAAGATACGGGCTTTAGGGCACGTAAATTCTTAGGCAAGGCTGGAATCGCCACCTCACCCAAAGGTCTTTGGTAATAATCGGCGGCAAAGCGGCACAGGTCTATCCATTGCGCCGACAGAGCCGGACATTGATGGCGAATTGCCAACACGTCTTTAATCTTGTCGGCGGGAACATCCGTACTCGTATTGATCGCCACAATCAAACCCGCTATTTCCTGACGACCAAATGGCACTAAAGCAATTTGCCCGACCTCGGGACGTGGCACATCAGCCTCAGGCAGCCAACGATAATCGAAGAGTCTGTCAAGGGGGGTGTCGAGGGCAATGGTCAGGTAAAGGGGTTCCACGAACTTAATGTAAGGCTTGAGATATTGCGCTAACTATCGGTTTCATATGGTCTTTTTATACTATCCACAGCTTTTGTGGATAACTTTGTGGACAAGCACATCTTGACACACGGCAGGCCTAGATTCTATGCGGGTTTCAATAGATTGCACAATTGCGATGCAGAAAATAACTCTTTTAAAATCAATAACTTATAAATGCATACTTTAGGCGAAAAACAAATATTCACGGAATTTTTTTGTTTGTCGTTTTTTGTGAATAAGTACTAAAAAGGGGTAGTTAATTTGGTACTGATCCACCGCTATTCATCGTCATTTCTAAGGTATTTTTGCCGCTAAGCCGCATGGGCTCTCGCTTTTGCACAGCAACATGCTGAATTTACCTGTGCTGCATTCCGATTCGGTTCAAAATCCCATTTTTCATGTTGCTTTGAACCGAAGCATATCCCCCAAAAAGCACTTAGGCTTGGCGTTGTTGACGGCTGACTTCATGTACCGTTTCCACCAACACAGTCACCGCATCCGGTGAAGTGTATTGAGAAATGCCATGGCCGAGGTTAAACACATGGCCATGTCCAGCGCTAGGTTTACCATAAGATTGCAAAGCAGCTGTCACTTGTTGACGAATTTGCTCTGGTTCTGCGAACAAGACGGCTGGGTCTAGATTACCTTGCAAGGCCACTTTGTCACCAACGCGTGCACGTGCTTGACCCAAATTCACGGTCCAATCCAAACCTAAGGCATCGGCACCGATATCCGCGATTTGTTCTAACCACAAACCACCACCCTTAGTGAAGACGATACATGGGATACGCTGACCATCTTTTTCACGCTGTAACTTGTTGACGATGTCTTGCATGTATTTCAAGGAGAAGCTTTGGTAAGCGCCATCCGCCAAAGCCCCGCCCCAGCTATCAAAAATCATCACGGCTTGCGCACCGGCATCGATTTGGGCATTCAAATACGTGGCTACCGCCTCAGCATTGAGCGTCAAAATACGTTCCAAGAGATCTGGACGTTTGTACATCATGGCTTTAATACCATGGAACTCACGCGAACCTTGGCCTTCCACCATATAGCAGGCCAATGTCCATGGGCTACCAGAGAAACCAATCAAAGGTACACGACCATCCAAAGTTTTACGAATTTGCGTTACGGCGTCATACACATATTGCAAGCTACCTTCTGGCGGCACTTCCAAGGCCATGATCGCTTTTTCGTCTTTCAATGGACGCTCAAACTTCGGACCTTCGCCTTCTTCAAAGTACAAACCCAAACCCATCGCATCCGGCACAGTCAAGATATCCGAAAACAAAATCGCCGCATCAAGTTTAAAACGATCCAATGGTTGTATCGTGACTTCCGTCGCAAAGTCAGGATTCTTAGCCAAACTCATGAACGAACCCGCGCCCTTACGGGTAGCGCGATACTCAGGCAAATAACGGCCTGCCTGACGCATCAACCACAAAGGAGTGTATTCAGTCTCTTGACGCAACAAAGCGCGCAAGAAGGTATCGTTTTTGAGAGGAGCAAAAGTGTTAGACATGGAATGCTTTCATAGAGCGAATATTCAGTAATCCGCTATTATCCCCGATCTCGCCCTAAACCGCCTATGTAAAAAATCAAGTTTGCGCCGCATTGGCAGTGAATGAGTTGCTTTCTTTAAGGTTTGCATTCGGCCCAAAACAGTTCAAAAACTTATATAACAATCATAAAAAATTGTTTTCTTGACTAGGTTGTGGGGATTGATAAAATGACCCTAGCTTATCGTGTTCTCATCAATTGCCACTTCAAAGAACCTTAAAATCTTAGCCCTCAACCATCACAACGATTTCCAGCATCCACAACCGACATGAACAAATTAAGAACTATCGCATTTACCGTTTCTATGACACTGTTGGCTCAAACAAGTGCTGACGCCCAAGTCAAAAAATGGGTCGATAAAGACGGCAAAGTGCACTATGGAGATGCGATTTCGGCACCAGTGAAAAGCGATGAAGTAAAGATTAATGACAATCGGGGTAGTTTTAAAACAGAAGTAAATTTGCCGCAGACCACGACGAAAAATAATGCCGCTCAAAAAAATGAACAAAATACTGAGAAAGAAAAATTAGGTCTGTCACCTTCTATCATAAAAGTGTGCCTGCAATATGGAAAACAACTGAGCTCGCGCGCAGACGTAAAGCAAAGCTTCGAAGAAGCCAATACGCAAATGAGAATTGCCAATTCGATTAAGACCTCCTGCCCCGGTGTCAAAATTCACTGCACCAACTCGGCGACCAATCCAGAAAACAATCAATGCGAAGCGGTCAAAGCAAATAATGACAACGTCGTATTTGAAGAACAAAGAGATGGTGGACAACGCCAAATTACTGTCAAGAAATAACGGCCTATAACAGCCATACGTGTGAAGTGGGCGCGCTACGTGCTAGCCACACTTTATCTACTAGGTGGCGTAATAGGTTTAGGTGCATTTATCTCACAAGCATCAATCTCGAATACTTGGGTCATCGGCATCTTAGGGCTCTTTTTTTGTGTAGCGGCTATCTTTCTAATCCAACCAAAGTCGCTAAAAGAGCCGCTAGAATCATGACAAAAAGCAGCATCCAACAGACTCGATCTGTAAATCTCCCACTTTTTTCATAGGTGAAAACTTGACCCTCACACCAACCCAAGAACATCAAACTGAAATGTGCCACGCCTATTACGATGGAGCACCTGGCGTTGTGGTCTCTAGTCTCGTGTGGTTCAGCTCGGCTTTCGTTTGCTGGCAATTCGGCATAGAGAAAGCCGTATGGACTTTGTTGGTCGGCGGCGCCTTGATTCATCCGCTCAGTTTAGTCCTTACGAAAGTATTGAGGCGGCCCGCGGTCACACACAAAGACAATGCCCTCAATACCTTAGCGATAACATCCACCGTATGGCTCATCGTATGTTGCGCAATGTCATATGGCTTATATCTGCTGCATCCAAAGCTGTTTTATCCCGCAATGATGGCTTGTATTGGCAGCCGATTTTTGATCTTCGCTAGCATTTACGGCAAACGTTTCTTTATCTTACTTGGTGCCTGCCTCATACTGGCTGCAAATGCAGCCTTGTTTTTGCAGTTGCCAAATGCAGTGGCCGCTACCCTTAGTGGGGCGATCGAACTCGGTTTTGCCATTGTTCTCTTTACCGCCTCGAAGAAATAAGGGCCAAGCAATGAAGCTCCCTCATCAATTCGTTCGCTCTCTATTCTATGTAGCACTTGGCTGCGCTGCGCTCGCTGCCTTGCTTGTTGCACTAGTGTTGAGCAATACCGTCGAAGCCAACTGGATAGATGGCCTCGTTGCCTATCTCATCTTAGCAAGTTTTGGTGGGCTTTTCGCTTCGGTAATATTGGCCAATTTTGTACACTGCCCATCTTGTGCAGCAAAGGCTATGATTTTTCCCGATTCACCAGAGGCCAACGCCAACTCGGAAAATCTACATCAACCTTGGCGCACACACTGCGGCCATTGTGATCAAAAACTGTAAACAAAGAATTCGCAATGCAAGAGCTTGCGAATTCACCACTCCCATCTCTTTGAAAGCAAATAAATGAAAAGACTATTATTGATTCTTATCGCAGTCTGTGTCAGCGGAACTGCTTACGCTACTGAGGCAACCGATGCCAGTGCAAAGAAACTGTTACGCGTCACCAAGGCGGAAAAGATGATCGAAGCTAGCTACGCGCAGTTGCGTCCAATGATGGAAAGTATGATCAAAAATTCTCGCTTACCGGCTGCCGAACAAGAAAAAGCGCTCACGGATTTTCGAAAAAATTACCCCCAAATTGAGAAGGTCTTCCGCGAGGAACTTTCATTTGAAAAATTGGAGTCCGAATACTTAGCCATCTACAAAGCGACATTCTCGGAGGAAGAAATTCTTGGAATGATCGAATTTTACGAATCAGAAACAGGTCAGGCGGTTCTCAATAAGATGCCACAGGTAGTCCAAAATACGATGGGTTTAGTTCAGAAAAAAATTCCACTCGTTATTCAAAAGATTGAGAAATCGATCAAAGAAAACAAATAAGCAATGGCATAAAAGCTGAGGAATGAAAGCT
>CALKVB010000360.1 GCA_937996605.1 uncultured Oxalobacteraceae bacterium
GGCGGCATTCGCGATTTGGACACGATTGAGCGTTATCTGAATGCCGGTATTTCTTACATCATTATTGGCACTGCAGCAGTTAAAAGCCCAGGCTTTTTGGCTGACGCATGCAGCGCTTTCCCGGGCCAAATCATTGTTGGTATTGACGCCAAAGAGGGCAAAGTAGCAACTGATGGTTGGAGCAAGATGTCAGGTCACGATGTGATTGACCTCGCTCAAAAATTTGAAGGCTATGGAATTGAAGCAATTATCTATACCGACATTGGCCGCGATGGCATGATGGGTGGTGTCAATATCGATGCCACAGTCAAATTGGCGCAAGCCGTTAGCGTTCCTGTGATTGCCTCTGGCGGCGTACATACGCTGAGCGATGTTGAAGCGCTGTGCGAGGTGCAAGACGAAGGCATTGAAGGCGTCATTTGCGGTCGTTCTATTTACGAAGGCACGCTCGATTTATTCTCCGCACAAGAACGTGCAGACGAGTTAAGCGGTGATCTGGTTTACGAAGAAGACGAAGAATGACACTTGCAAAACGTATCATCCCTTGCCTCGATGTGAATGCGGGGCGAGTGGTTAAGGGCGTTAACTTCCTCGAATTGCGTGACGCCGGAGATCCAGTCGAAATCGCGCGCCGCTATGATCAACAAGGCGCAGACGAAATTACCTTTCTCGATATTACGGCATCCTCGGATGATCGTGATTTAATTTTGCCGATGATAGAAGCGGTCGCTTCACAAGTGTTCATTCCGCTGACAGTGGGTGGTGGTGTACGCACAGTTGCTGATGTTCGTCGCTTATTGAATGCAGGGGCTGATAAGGTCGGCATCAATACTTCGGCGGTGACGAATCCTCAATTGGTGGCTGACGCAGCGCATAAATACGGTTCGCAATGTATCGTGGTTGCAATTGATGCGAAAGCGGTCGCGCCAGGTAAGTGGGAGGTCTACACCCACGGCGGCCGCACGGCGACGGGTCTCGATGCTGTTGAATGGGCGCAAAAGATGGCGCAATTGGGTGCTGGTGAAATTTTATTAACCAGCATGGACAAAGATGGTACACGTTCTGGGTTTGATTTGGGCTTGACGCGCGCGGTGTCGGACGCGATTGAGATTCCGGTGATCGCTTCAGGTGGTGTTGGTGGCTTACAAGATCTCGCAGATGGCATCAAATTAGGTGGTGCCGATGCGGTGTTGGCAGCTTCGATTTTTCATTTTGGCCAACACACAGTCCAGGAAGCAAAGCAATTTATGGCAGCACAACACATTCCAATGAGGCTAGTATGAGTTTTCGTTGGTTGAATAAAGTCAAATGGGATGATTCTGGCCTTGTGCCAGTGATCGCGCAGGAAGCAAGTAGCAATCAAGTGTTAATGTTTGCCTGGATGAATCGCGAGGCCTTGAGCCGCACGGTAGAGCTTGGCGAGGCGGTGTATTGGAGCCGTTCACGTAAAAAGTTGTGGCACAAAGGCGAAGAGTCGGGCCACATCCAAAAAGTCAAAGAGATCCGCCTTGATTGTGATGAAGATGTTATTTTGCTCAAAATTGAACAAGTTGATGGAATTGCTTGTCATACGGGGCGTCATTCTTGTTTCTTCCAGAAATTTGAGGGCACTGTTGATGAGGGAGAGTGGCAGACGGTTGATCCTGTGCTCAAAGACCCCGAGTCCATTTATAAATGAGGCCATCAAACGGTCAACAACGAGTCGAATAGAGTTTTAGCATGAGTCAATCCAGCATTCTTGATCAATTGGCAGCAGTGATCGAAAGCCGTAAGGCGGTCAATGGCGGCGATCCAAGCACGTCTTACGTCGCAAAATTATTTGCCAAGGGTGATGATGCCATTCTCAAGAAAATCGGCGAAGAAGCGACGGAAACCGTGATGGCCGCCAAAGATGCTCGCGTGAGTGGCGATGCCTCTGATCTACTTTATGAGTGTGCGGACTTATGGTTTCACTCTTTAGTGATGCTGGCACAGTATAATCTGCATCCGCAACAAGTCTTAGATGAGTTGGCTCGTCGCGAAGGAATTTCTGGCATTGTTGAAAAAGCATCGCGCCCAGAATAAGTGAGATGACGCCAGTCTTTGTAACAGTTCATAAATTTACTTGGATTCCGCATGGATAACTGTATATTTTGCAAAATCGTGGCCAAACAAATTCCGGCCTCGGTTTTGTATGAAGACGATGATTTATTAGCGTTTAAGGATATCAACCCTGCAGCACCGGTGCATTTTTTGATTATTCCTAAGAAGCATTTGGCTAGCTTAGCCGACGCAAAGCCAGAAGATGCGGTGTTGTTGGGTAAAATGCTGGAATTGGCGCCCAAATTGGCGGCAGAACATGGCTGTGCTTATGTAGAAGATGCCGACGGTAACAAGTCCGGCGGCTTCAAGACTGTGGTAAATACGGGGCCGAACGGTGGCCAAGTCGTTTATCATTTGCATATGCATGTACTCGGTGGCGCGAAGTTATAATTGACATATTTATTTGGGGATCAGCCCCGACGAAGGAAGCGAAATGGGTTCATTTAGTATTTGGCATTGGTTGATCGTGTTGTTGGTAGTGGTGCTGGTGTTTGGTACCAAGAAGCTCGGCAATGTTGGCTCTGATTTGGGTAAAGCCGTCAAAGGCTTCAAAGACGGCATGAAGGGTGAAGAGGAAACGCCGAAAGCGGCAGATCCAAAAACGATTGATGTCGATGCAAAGGATAAATCTAATCACTAATCCTCGGATTAGGATTCGATCGATTCTATGATAGATCTTGGTCTGACCAAACTTGCCGTGATTGGAGCCGTTGCATTAGTCGTCATCGGCCCTAAAGATTTGCCGAAGGTTGCGCGTATGGCAGGTACTTTGTTGGGTCGTGCTCAACGCTATATTAGCCAGGTGAAGACTGAGGTTAATCGCGAGATTGAAATGGAAGAGCTGCGTAAGATGCAGCAAGAAGTGCAAACTGCTGCGCAAGAGATCGAGCAAAGCGTGCACAAAGAGTTGAGCGAAGCGCAGCAAGAGCTCAACTCTATCGTATCTCCCGAACAAGAGTATTCGTATTCCTATCATGATCGCCAATATGCTCTTGAAGCTTTGGCGGAAAAAGCCAAAGACTTCCGCCGTAAAAAACTCGCCAAAACTTCTAATGTGCCAACTTGGTACAAGAGCAGACATGGGCAACGCACCCGCGTCATGTCAGGTGCAGCCCGTATGGCCAAACACCGTGTGAAGTCTGCCTCTCCTTCGAGTTTTTTCTAATGCGTTTTTCAAACTTTACCATTCAAATTTGGGCATGCCATGAGTGAAGATAATTTCATGGGAATGCAAGAGAGCTTTATTTCCCACTTGGTAGAACTTCGTGACCGTCTAGTAAAAGCTTGCATAGGGATTGCGCTTGTGTGCGTCGCTTTGTTTGCTTGGCCTGGTCCATCGGCAGTCTATGATTTGCTCGCAGCACCAATGGTGGCTGCTTTGCCTTCCGGGGCTAAAATGATTGCAACCGGAGTCATTTCCCCGTTCTTGGTGCCGATGAAGGTGACATTGCTACTGTCCTTTGTCATTGCTTTGCCTTGGGTCTTGTATCAGGCGTGGGCATTTATCGCACCAGGTTTATATGCGCATGAAAAACGCTTAATTGCCCCATTGGTGATTTCTTCATCCTTGTTGTTTGCGGCTGGCGTGGCGTTTTGCTACTTTTTTGTTTTTGGTCGCGTATTTAAGTTCATTGCTGACTTTGCCCCCACATCGATAACGTTTGCGCCAGACATTGAAAACTATCTCGATTTCATTATGTCGATGTGCCTGGCTTTTGGCTTGACGTTCGAAGTGCCAGTGGTGGTCGTGATCTTGGTTCGCACTGGAATTTTAACGGTGGAGAAATTAAAAGCGATTCGTAGCTATGTCATCGTCGGCTCTTTTGTCATTGCCGCCGTGGTGACGCCACCCGATGTGGTAAGTCAGCTTTCCTTGGCCTTCCCTATGTGGCTCTTATTCGAACTTGGTTTGTTCGTTGCCCCCATGTTCGTTAAGGCCACGAGTGCGCCAGACGAAAGTGAAACACCCGCGCCTTGATACTGCCTTATTCGCCTGCAGTACGCAGCCAAGTCACCAAAGGAAATGCATCTTGAAAGCCGCTCACCAAGCGGCTTTTTACATCGTCGTGTAGTAATCCTTTGAGTGGCACTTCGGTCCATACCATCATGCTTTTCAATTTGAGATATTCGATGTGTGGATGTTCTGGGTCGTAGCCTTTTGGCGGCCGTTGTAATTTACCTTCTTCAACCAATTGCCCGTAGGTCGCTTTTAGTTTTTTATTGTTCAGCAGTTTTTTAAAACCGGCTTCGTCGTCAATCATGTGTTGGCGTATGGCCTTCAAACGATCGCTCGGCGGCATATATTCGCCGACCGCAAAAAATAGACGGCCTTCACCCATTTGGAAATAGTAAGCAGGGCCGCCACCCTCGCTTGGCTTCTTGCGTCCGTTCGGAATCATCGCTGCAGAAAAATTTGTCTTGTACGGCGATTTATCGTGAGAAAAACGTACATCACGGTTAATCCGGAACATTGCTTTTCTCGGATCGCATTGCGCTAATAATGGATCAAACTTGCTGATCGCTGCGATCAATTCCGTCACTAGGGCAAGAAACTCTGTACGCAAAATATCGTAACGCGGTTTATTCATCACAAACCAAGCACGATTATTATTCTCGGCCAATTCGGATAAATAGCGATCGAGTTCGATCACGTGCATAGTGTTTCCTTAATTTTATTTTTCAGGTTTTGGTAGTTCGCGTTTGCCGACGACTACATCGACGCTGAGCACTTTGCCTTGCCGCATTAACTTAAATGGAACCTTGGCATTTGGTTTGAGCTTAGCGATTTGATAGAACATGTCGGTGCGATTTAAAATTGGATCATTACCTATGTGAGTCAAGATATCACCAGGCTTGATACCTGCGTGAAAGGCTGGGCCATTGCGTACCACCCCAGCAATAATCGCACCGCTCGCTTGCTTAATGTTAAAGCTTTCTGCCATTTCTGGCGTGATGTCTTGCGGGTCAACTCCTATCCAACCGCGAACCACTTCGCCTTTGGTGATGATTTCTTCCATCACCGATTTAATTGTCGAAACAGGGATGGCAAAACCTATACCTAAAGAACCACCATTACGGGAGTAAATAGCGGAATTGATGCCGAGTAGATTGCCATCAACGTCGACTAAAGCACCGCCCGAGTTTCCGGGGTTGACGGCAGCATCGGTTTGAATAAAATTTTCGTAGGTATTGATGCCAACGCTATTGCGGCCCATGGCAGATATGATGCCCATGGTGACGGTTTGCCCTACCCCAAATGGGTTGCCTATCGCTAAAACGATGTCGCCAACCCTAGCATTCTCAGAATGTCCAAGGGTGATCGCTGGAAGATCTTTTAAGTTGATTTGTAGGACGGCTAGATCCGTTTCTGGATCGGTACCAATCACCACTGCTTTGGCGTTGCGTCCGTCTGCGAGAGCAACGTCGATACTATCTGCACCTTCAATCACGTGGAAGTTGGTAATGATATGACCTTCGGCAGACACAATAACACCTGAACCGCTACTGGCCGGGCGTTCGGATTTCTGTGGTAACTGGTCGCCAAAAAATTTCTTAAAGAAGGGATCATTCTGCAAGGGGTGCGCCGAGGCCGATTCATCTTTTGACGTGCCAATATTGACGACGGCGGGCATCGATCTTTGTGCTGCATTACGGTATGAGCTTTGCGTAATTGGTAGGGTCTTACTTGACTCTTTGACGGTGGCAGTCGAGCTAAATGATAAATTACGGCTGCTATTGAATCCCTGTCGCACCCATTCAGGCTTTAAGGTGGTTACAATAAACCACAATGCCAGGCCGACTGTCGCGGTTTGTGCAAATAATAGCCATAGACGACGCATGATGAGGATTCAATGTTAGAAAAATCGGTGGATAGAGATGCGCTTGCGCAATGTTTGGCGAACGAGTTACAAGTTGCCCGATTCCGTGATTATTGCCCAAATGGGCTTCAGGTGGAAGGGCGGCGTGAGATTAAGCGTCTAATCACGGGCGTCACTGCTTGTCAGTTGTTATTGGATGAGGCCGTGCGCTTAGACGCGGACGCGATTCTTGTTCATCATGGGTATTTTTGGCGTGGTGAAGATATGCGTGTGATCGGACAAAAGTTTAAGCGCCTTAAGACCTTGATCGAGAACGGGATTTCTTTGTTTGCTTACCACTTGCCTCTCGATTCTCATTCTAGCATGGGAAATAACGCGCAATTGGCGCAAGTGCTGGGTTTGCAGGCACAGGGGCGTTTTGGCGAGGACGATATCGCCTGGATCGGCACTTCTGCATCAAATGAGATGCGCACTGTCGCAGATTTGGCCGCGATAGTTGAGCGTAAGTTGGGGCGTGTACCGACCGTGATTGGTGATCTCAATCAAGAGCTAGATCAAGTGGCTTGGTGTACCGGCGCAGCACATTCTATGCTGGGCAATGCAATTGAAGCAGGTGCCAAGGTTTTTATTAGCGGTGAAATTTCTGAACCAACAGTCCATCTTGCAAGAGAGGCGGGTGTGGTTTACATGGCGTGCGGTCATCATGCGACAGAACGGTATGGGGTGCAGGCCTTGGGGCGTTTTGTGGAAGAGCAGTTTGGTATTGAACAGCAGTTTGTGGATATCGCTAACCCAGTCTGATGTTGCTCTATCTTCTGCAACGCTCATTCTTTTCTGCCTGAAGAACAATAAAAAAGACCGCATCGCGGTCTTTTTTATTGGTGATTGCGTCTTTGATTACTTCTTTAATGCATCACGAATTTCGCGTAACAATGCGATATCTTCGGGTGTTGGAGGTGGTTCTGCAGGCGCTGCAGCGGCTGCCGCGGCATCTTTCTTCTTCATCATGTTGACCAAGCGTACCATTTGAAAAATGATGAAGGCCAAGATAATAAAGTTTAAGGAAATTGTTAAGAAGTTACCGTAGGCTAGTACCGCGCCGGCTTTTTTGGCTTCCACTAAAGTGAGAGAAGTTGCTTGCCCATTCAACGGCAGATAGTAATTTGCGAAATCGAGACCGCCAAAAATCTTGCCAACCACTGGCATGACGATGTCGCCAACCAAAGAGTCAACGATCTTGCCAAATGCTGCGCCGATGATGACACCGACTGCTAGGTCGATGACGTTACCTTGTGCCGCGAAGCTCTTAAATTCTTGCATCATTCCCATAATGTTTCCCTCAGTTTATGTTTATAGTTTGTCACTACGTCACTGTATGTGCCGACATTTGCTGCTTAAAAAGGCAAATCGTCTAGCTATTAAAACGGCAATATACTAAACGCTGAAAATGTCCTTGTGTAAAGCATTTTGTGAATTCTTGTGACCTTGAACTCAGTTTTTATCTGCTTTGTTGCATAAAATTCTGGCACAAGTGGGATTTCACGCCATATTCGTGAGAAATTCGTGTCATTCCTACGGAAATGCACCGTAAATTGTCCGTGAAAGCATCTTTTTCTTTAAATCACCTCGCGGCTCCTTTATAATTTAAGGTTGTTAGAAGTGGAGTTGTGCTTCGTCAAGTTTGATTTTTGATAGATTGGGGTTTGTATGAGTATCGAAAAGCAGGTCGATTCAGGCCGTCGCGGTCTACTCGTTGCAACATGTGCGGCAGGCGGCGCAGCAGGTTTAGCAACGGCAGGCGCGCTAGTAAGCACTTTTCAGCCATCCGAGCGCGCTAAAGCGGCGGGTGCACCAGTTGAAGTGGATATCTCCACTCTCAAACCAGGTGAGATGACAACGACGGAATGGCGCGGTAAGCCAGTCTGGATTTTGAAGCGTACTCCAGAAATGATGGAGAGTTTGAAAAAGACAGAAGATAAAGTCGCAGATCCGAAATCTGAAAAGCCATACACGATGGATATGCCAGCGTATTGCGATAAGCAAACTCGCTCCCGCAAAGAACATAGCGAGATCTTGGTTACCGTCGGTATTTGCTCTCACTTGGGTTGTTCACCTAGCTCCAAGTTTGCGGCTGGTGCGCAACCATCTTTGCCTGATGACTGGCAAGGTGGCTTCTTGTGTCCATGCCACGGTTCCACATTTGATTTGGCTGGCCGTGTTTACAAAAACAAACCAGCTCCACAAAATCTGGACGTGCCACCTCATATGTTTTTATCAGATACCAAAATCATCATCGGTAAAGATGAGAAAGGCGAGGCTTAATCATGGCATTTGTTGAGAAAAAACTTCCAGACGACGCACCAGTTCTGGACAAGGCCTTGAATTGGGTCGACTCCCGTTTCCCACTGACTAAGTTGTGGAACGATCAATGGGGTAAATACTACGCGCCGAAGAATTTTAACTTCTGGTACATTTTTGGTTCACTCGCGATGTTGGTGTTGGTAATCCAAATCGTGACGGGCATTTTCCTCGTGATGCATTACAAACCAGACGCGAAATTGGCGTTTGAATCCGTTGAATACATCATGCGCGAAGTGCCGTCGGGTTGGTTAGTGCGTTACATGCACTCCACTGGCGCATCTGCTTTCTTCATCATCGTTTACTTACACATGACTCGTGGTTTGCTCTACGGTTCTTATCGTAAGCCACGTGAATTGATCTGGTTGTTTGGTTTCGCCATCTTCTTGTGCTTGATGGCTGAAGCTTTCTTCGGCTACCTCTTGCCATGGGGCCAAATGTCTTACTGGGGTGCACAAGTTATCGTTAACTTGTTTGGCGCTATCCCATTCATCGGCCCAGATTTGTCTTTGTGGATTCGTGGTGACTATGTGGTTTCTGACGCGACATTGAATCGTTTCTTCTCTTTCCACGTGATCGCCATTCCATTGGTGTTGTTGGGCTTGGTAGTTGCTCACTTGATCGCTTTGCATGAAGTGGGTTCAAATAACCCTGACGGTATCGAAATCAAAGAAAACTTAGATGCAGATGGTCATCCAGTTGATGGCGTACCTTCACATCCTTACTACACATTCCACGACATTTTTGGCGTGACTGTGTTCTTGACGATTTTCAGCGCGGTAGTTTTCTTTGCTCCAGAAATGGGCGGTTACTTCCTCGAGTACAACAACTTTATCCCTGCGGATTCTTTGAAAACGCCTCCGCATATTGCACCGACATGGTATTTCACACCGTTCTACTCCATCTTGCGCGCAACAACTTCTGAGTTCTTGTACGTAGTGCAGTTTGGTGCAGCCGCTTATGTTGCTTTGATTTGGTTGAAATCTAATTTAGGTTTCATGACTAAGGCAGCGATCGCGGGTATCGCCTTAGTAGCGATTGTTGGCATGATGCCTTTCGGCTTGGATGCGAAATTCTGGGGTGTTGTATTGTTTGGTGGTTCTGTTGTGATCTTGGCGTTCTTGCCATGGCTTGACAAATCTCCAGTGAAATCAATTCGCTACCGTCCAGATTGGCACAAATATGTGTACATCGTGTTTGGTATCGCTTTCGTCACTTTGGGTTATCTCGGTGTACAAGCACCTTCACCAACGGGTGAACGTGTTTCCCAAGTTTGTGCATTGATCTACTACGGCTTCTTCTTGTTGATGCCATGGTGGAGTGCAATGGGTCAGTTCAAACCAGTGCCAAAACGCGTAACGTTTGCTGCGCATTGATCAGAATAGTGAGGATGAATTAGCATGAAATTACTTAAAAAACTGATCGTAGCTTTGGCATTGGCGCCAACTTTAGCTTTGGCTAACAGTGGCGGCTATCCATTGGATCGCGCACCAGAACGTACAAATGATTTAGCAGCTTTGCAAAACGGTGCCAAATTGTTTGTGAACTACTGCTTAAACTGCCACTCCGCTTCCGCAATGCGTTACAACCGCTTGCGCGATATTGGTTTGACAGAAGATCAAATCAAGAACAACTTGCTGTTCACTGGCGAAAAAGTGGGCGAGCTGATGAAGACTAGCTTGAACGCAAAAGACGCGAAAGAATGGTTTGGCGCACTTCCTCCAGATTTGTCGGTGATCGCGCGCGCAAAGGCTTCCAGTGAAGGCTCTGGCGCTGATTGGTTGTACACTTATTTGCGTTCATACTACAAAGACGAAAGCCGTCCAACCGGTTGGAACAATATGTTGTTCCCTAACGTTGGTATGCCACATGCTTTGTGGGAATTGCAAGGCGTGCGCTCAGCTAAGTTTGAAACAGTGGCAGATGCACATGACAAGAGCAAAACTGAACATAAGTTCGTTGGTTTTGAAACAGTGTCAGCAGGAAAATTGAACGCGGTTGAGTACGACAATGCGGTAGGTGACTTGGTTGCTTATTTGCAGTGGATGGGCGAGCCAGCACAAAACAGCCGTAAGCGCTTAGGCGTTTGGGTCGTGATGTTTATGGCATTGCTCGCAACGCTCGCATGGCGTTTGAATGCTTCTTACTGGAAAGAAGTGAAGTAATCAGAACTTAGTAAAATCGTCGTCCGTGTGCTGAGCGCGGATGTGTCATTCCAGGGTGAGGCGCGCTTTTGATAGGCGCCTCGCCCTAATCGTTTTAAGGAACGCCAACAATGATGGTCCTCTACTCGGGTACTACTTGCCCATTTTCACAACGTTGTCGTTTGGTTTTATTTGAAAAAGGCATGGATTTTGAAATCCGTGATGTCGATTTGTTCAACAAACCAGAAGATATTTCGACCATGAATCCATATGGTCAAGTGCCAATCTTGGTTGAACGCGAATTGATTTTGTACGAATCAAATATCATCAACGAATACATCGATGAACGTTTCCCACATCCACAATTGATGCCAGCAGATCCATTACAACGTGCTCGTGCCCGTTTGATGTTGTTCAATTTCGAGAAAGAATTGTTTGTTCACGTTCATACTTTAGAAAATGAAAAGAACAGCGCTTCTTCGAAAGTATTGGACAAAGCACGTGCAGAGATTCGTGATCGTTTGACGCAATTGGCGCCATTGTTCGTGAAGAATAAATACATGTTGGGCGAAGAGTTCTCTATGCTCGACGTGGCGGTTGCTCCTTTGTTGTGGCGCTTGGATCACTACGGTATCGATTTGTCTAAGACTGCTGCACCGTTGTTGAAATATGCGGAACGTATTTTCTCTCGTCCAGCGTATATCGAAGCATTGACGCCATCTGAAAAGGTAATGCGTCGTTAAGAAGTAAATTGCCGTTCATCTAGGTGGTGAGCGGCAAATGTAAATGGTTTTCTGAAAGTTTTTACGTATGACTGAAATTTCCACCAAGCCGTATTTGTTGCGAGCCATCTATGAATGGTGCACCGACAATGGTTTTACACCTTATTTATCAGTGAAGGTGACGCCAGGAGTACAAGTGCCGATGGAATTTGTACGTAAAGGCGAGATCGTTTTGAATGTCAGTTTCACTGCAACGAGTGGCTTAAAAATGGACAACGATGCTGTGAGCTTCAAGGCACGCTTTGGTGGTGTATCGCGTGAAATTTATGTGCCAGTGGCCAATGTACAAGCGATCTTTGCTAGTGAGAATGGTCAAGGTATGGTGTTCGATACGATCGAAGAAGAGTTGTTGTCTGCAGTAGAAACGGATGAAGCTAAACCTTCAATCGGTTTAGCACCTGTCACCTCAAACACAGATCCGCAAACTGCAAAGCATGATCACGAAAAAATTTCACAAGAAACGCAAAAAAAATCAGAAAAACCTTCCCTAAAAATCATAAAGTAGTCTATAATTCTGTTCTTCAAGATTCGTTGCAAAACAAAACGTAATGCAGCAAAAATTGAAACGATTTCCGCCGGCTTAGCTCACTTGGTAGAGCAGTTGACTTGTAATCATCAGGTAGCCAGTTCGATTCCGGCAGCCGGCACCAATAAAAAGACCTAAACATGCAAATGTTTAGGTCTTTTTCCTTTTGCGCTGATAAATTTCAGCTTCTGCAATTCACAAATTCAGTACATCCTCGCTCCAGACCAATTTTCGTGCTACCTGTATTTGGACGAATACCTGCTCATGTTCTTAAAGCTCGATAAATCAGTTGAACCACTTACCGAGCGATATATCCTCGTTTATTTCAATACGCGAGCTGCCCCAAATATTCTGATAGAGGCACCAGTTTCCGCTGTGATGGCGGCGTGAATCACGGAACGCATACCCATGTCTTCGCCTTGAATTAAGGTGATCTGTCCTTGATGTGGCCAATTGAGGTCACGTAAGTAACCCGCAAATGCAGCTGAGGCTGCGCCAGTCGCTGGGTCTTCATATACGCCGCCTGAGGCAAATGCATTTCGGCTGTGGAATAACTGTACTGTTTCAGCAAAGACGAGCATGATAGTCACCAGCCCGTGTTGCTGCATGAATTCACGCCCTCGATCTAATTCATAGCGCATATCTGCCAATGCTTGTCGTGATGTGAGACAAAGCAGCAAGTGGTCGGCACCGCCATGAATTAGGGCCGGTGGAATCTTGGTGTCGAGCTGTTCTGGCACTAAGCCAAATAAGGCGAGTGCGGTGGCCAGCATTTCTGCACTAGGCGCAGCGCTTCGAGTTGCTGGAGATTGCAAGCTCGCGCGGATTTCATCTTGGCGTACTTCGCCTTCGACACTGATGCTGCCATGATTCAAGTGGAGTTGGTAAGCCTTATTGCCAAATTCTTGAGCGAGGACTGCGCCCAATGCGATAGTCGCATGGCCACAGAAGGGCACTTCAGATTCAGGTGAAAAGTACCTTACCCGCCAATCTTCTCCCAGACGGCAGGCGAACACGGTCTCGGAATATCCTACTTCTTTGGCGATAGTCTGCATCTCTTGTGAAGAGGGAAGAGTATTACCTATATAAACGCCAGCAGGGTTGCCTCCTTGTTGCTTGTCAGAAAAGGCTGCGATATGGAAAATTGAAGTTGCTTGCATGATGGTTAACTTGCCTTACGGTGAGTAATTGAATATGTCGCGATTAGCGCCGATGGTCGATGGCTGCGTGTCGCCCAAGTTTGCAGGGCGAAACTGCATGAAGCTTAGTCTAGACAGATGAAATGTACTAGCCACAAAGTTGAAGTTTACTATTTCTTCCTGGTGAATAATAATCGAAATAAAACCGTTATTATTTCCTTTTTATGCTCGGTGGCGGCAATGGACAGATTAAAAAGCATGGAAGTATTTGTGGCAGTAGTCGAGAAGGGTAGCTTTGTAGCCGCCGCCAATGCCTTAGATCTATCAGCAGTCATGGTAACCAAGCACGTAGCGGCTCTTGAGAGGCGCGTTGGTGTCAAGCTTCTGAATCGTACAACGCGTAGCCTAGGGCTAACTGAAATCGGTGAGCACTACTACCAACAATCACGACAGATTTTGGAATTGTTCGCGCAGGCTAATGACAGTACCGAGCTGATGCGAGCGACGGTGCGTGGTTCTCTTAAAATTAGCGCTCCGATGGCCTTTGGCACTGAATGCTTGGCACCGGCCTTGCCAGAATTTTTAGCTAGTTATCCCGAAGTACAAATTGATTTGGAGCTCTCGAGTCGAAATGCCAATCTGGTCGAGGAAGGATTAGATGCCGTGATTCGCGTCGGCCATTTGTCTGATTCTAGCCTCATCGCCCGTCCCTTACGAACCTATGGCACGGCAATCTGTGCTTCTGCGGCCTATCTCAAACAATACGGCACTCCACAAACTCCCGATGAATTGAAGTATCACCATTTGCTCGACTATTCGCATTGGACTTCGCAAACGCGTTGGCGGTTTGGTGAGCGTGTTTCAGATCTACCGATGAGTCGTTTGCGTTCGAACAATGGCAATGTCTTGAAGCAAGCCGCAATGGCGGGCGTGGGTGTATTAATGCAAGCGGAAGTATTGGTGCGCGAAGAACTCAATGACGGCCGACTGATTCCCATACTGCAGGATTACTGGCCGCCAGCGAGGCCCATGCATTTGATCTATCCAAAAGACAGACAACATTCGCAAAAACTGACGAGCTTTATTGACTTTGTGATGGCACGGTTTCGGTTGGAATAGCTTTTGGTAAGCCTATGGTGCTAATTCAGATTTGAGTCCGTTCCAACGCGGTGCTAATTGATGTTCAATCTGGAACAAATCAAGTACCCGGGCCAAGCTATGGTCGACCATCTCATCAATTGACGTCGGGCGATGATAAAAATTCGGCAGCGGTGGAAATACGATGCCACCCATTTCAGTGACCGCGGTCATATTACGCAAATGCGCCAAATTGAATGGCGTCTCCCGTACCATTAATACTAAACGACGCCGTTCTTTTAAGACCACATCCGCAGCACGGGTGATGAGATTGTCGGCAAAACCTTGGGCGACCGCGGCCAAGGTCTTCATTGAACATGGTGCGATGATCATGCCGTCAGATTGGAATGACCCGCTAGCAATACTTGCACCGACATCGCGTACTGAGTGCACCACATGTGCAAGTGCTTCGACGTCTTTGCGTTTGAGATCAAGCTCTTGATGAAGATTCAGCACGCCAGCATCGGAGATCATCAGGTGTGTTTCTATCGCAGGAAGTGCGCGCAAATGCTGCAGTAAGCGCACGCCATAAATGGCGCCAGTGGCACCGGTAAGAGCAACAATGAGGCGCACTGGTTTGCTCATAGAAACGGAAGCTCTTAGCCTTTGATCAGCGATTGCAGTTCGCCATTTTCAAACATCTCGTTCATGATGTCGGAGCCGCCGATAAATTCGCCTTTGATGTAAAGCTGAGGAATCGTTGGCCAGTTAGAGAATTCCTTAATGCCTTGGCGTACCGCCGCATCTTCCAAGACATTGATGGTGACCAAATTCTCAACGCCGCTTGCTTTCAATAACTGAATGGCACGACCAGAAAAACCACATTGTGGGAATTGTGCAGTTCCTTTCATGAACAAAACGACTGGGTTTTGTGTCACGGTTTCTTTGATCCAGGCTTGTACGTCGCTCATGATGCATCCTTCTTAGATAAAAAATCGATGGCTGCATTATAAAGGAAAAGCGAAATCACTTCAGATGCAGGCGAACTAGGTCAAAAGACGTGTTATGTCTATGGCTGGTGGCAAATTACGCAAAGGCCGAGCTTTTGATTTCCTAAATGGCATTTATTTGGGGAATGTCCCCTCATTTCTTCCACTTTTGTTCCCTATTTGTGCTCTAAATTGACACTTTCGTCCGATGCAGGCGGACAAAATTGTTCATTCGCGCCTTTTATCGACACTTCGTCGCAAATTGTCCAAGATGAATTGCGATCTTTTTACACTGCGAACTCCTCATCCTAACTTTGGAGTTCCTATGAAATCAGTATTCGTTTTGTTATCTACCTTGGGCTTTGCATCGATCGTGAGTTCAGCGATGGCCGCGCCAGCAGACTTGAAAGTGGAAGTGCATG
>CALKVB010000361.1 GCA_937996605.1 uncultured Oxalobacteraceae bacterium
CACTCGGGAAATTGGCCCACGAAATTAAGCCGCGAAAAAATCGCTGGCGTTCAGGCAAACCCAATAACATTTGCACGACCTTCCTATCGAGCAATTTGAAATCACAATAACCACGCAAATCCAGTCCCGACATCGATTTAAAGACAGCATAGAATGCGCTTGCGAATAATTTTTGCGACCAAGTCTCACGTGCTCGCTGCGCTTTCACAGCATGTACGACTAGCACGCCGTTTTCCCATAGTCGCAACATCGGTTCAATTAACTCAGGTGGATGTTGCAAGTCCCCATCAATCACGACGACCGCATCACCTCGCGCCTCTTGTAAGCCTGCGAGGATCGCCGCTTCTTTGCCAAAATTTCGTGTAAAGCTCAGTGGTCGCAGTCTTGGTTCTTGCGCCTGCATAGACGCAAGAATTTGCGCGGTGTTGTCGCTTGATCCATCATCGACGGCTATCACTTCGACGCGCAAATTACAATCAACGTCCCGCTGACTCAAGGCGTGATCAAGTACAGAAAGTATTTGTGGAATACTAGTACGTATCATTTCTGCTTCGTTAAATACGGGAATAACGATACTAACTATCTTCATAAATTCTGTCCTGTTCACGCGAACGATTTCAACTGTTTAGTGGGTATTAATTTGCTGTCAGTTTATTCAAATTCAAAGAACGGATAGCAAGCTTTCCTTTACCTTCATAAAAGGTTCTAAATTCTACCGTCTTATCTACCAATTCTGGAGGAATGGTAAAAACAGCGCGCAATGTCTCCACAGCGTTTTGCGATCCTTTTATGTGGCCTGCTAACAAACGTTTGCCGTGGTCTGGGCTTTCCGGTAAATTGACCCATACCTCCCAGGTTGCTTGTTCGATCTCGCGCGGCTGATCTGCTTCATATTCCAATACAAATTCATAGTCCGCCTGAGGCAACTGGGCGTAGGGTCCATAGCTTAAAATTCCGCTTGTATGCTGGGTCTGCAAGACAATTTGACTACCATTCGTCTGTTGTACGCCAATTTGTGTGGGTAGGTCTTGAGCCTTCCAATGCAAGCTTTGCATAGAGCGGGTGAACGGCACAAAAAAGGTCTGTGTATCCACAAATTGCTTTAGTCGCGTAGGAAAACAAATCAAATAATTTTGCCATTGTCTACAGTTGCGCTGTTCAACTGCGTGCACAAAACCCTTAGGCGCCTTCATACCATCTTTGAGTGCCATGACATACATCGCGTCTTGCACAAAATCGGCTTCAAAGAAATTGCGATTTTGACGACAATCAACCTGATCACGAGCGATATAACCGGTGTCAATTTTCTTACGATAATGTGCCGCTAGTCTTTGAAAATACCACAGCATATTTTCATTGTTGGTGCCGCAGGAAAATGCGGGATACACATGCAAAACCTCAATATGCTGAAGCACAGTGCGCCATGGGTCTAAATCGCCTTGACTTGTTTCTTTGGCGATCTGTGTTAAGCGTTGACTAAAATCACGTGTATCAACAAGTTGTAAGGTGCAAGCACACATCACCAGTATTACTCGTAGCTTGGTGGTCTTTTGCAATACTGCTGCAAGCGTTATAAACAACAAGGTATAAGCTACCGGCCAAAAAAAACGGCCGCTACTTCGAAATGTATCGCTAATTTTTCTTAGATAACTCGGAACCGTATATTCCAACAAAAGCGTATCATTCCAATACACACGATTGGCAAGCGCATACAAAGTCAAGCCCAACAAAAACACAGTGAACCAACGATACTGCGCGAGTAAGCCGACTAGCTGTTGCCGTTGCAGCCATAAGCCAAATGGGAGCAGCGCCAAAACGCCCAAGCCCAAATAATTCAAACCTTCGTACTGCCCTCGTGTTGGATCTGCAAAATGATAATTGGCAAATTGATGTGCGCTATCGCTCGCGGCACAAGAATAAAAATGACTTCCACAAAATGGTGAACTTAAATTCATCGAATATTCACCAAAGCCAAAACTGGTGGTGTGTTGACCACCATATCCCATCACATAAAATACTAGTCCTAAGATCAATAAAGAACTCAGTAGCATCAGAATACTTTGACGCCAAGCTCCTTGTAGGATGATTTCTTCAATTAGGCTAAACAAAAAAAGCGCATACAACATCGCAAAAAAATATGGATGAATCAACAAGCCAAGTACACTCAGCAGTAAGAGATAGCGTTGTGCTGTATCGACTCGCATTTCAGCTCGACGTTTTTGGAAATACACTGCAAGTCCAAATAACACCAAGCATTGTGTCATCAAAGCGGTATGCCCAAAACGCCACATCAAGGCTGGCCATAAGCAAGCAAACAGAGCTGCTACTGCACTAGCAAATACAGAACGCGCACCTAGACTGCGAATTAAAACACTTGCCGCAATTCCCTGACCAACAAACGCCAAAATATGCCAAAGCGCAATGTAATGAAATTGTGCAGGTAACCACGCCACGAAAGGTTTGAATAGTAGCGCCGCTAGCGGAATACTATCCATGAAGGCGATATTGACGCCCTCTGGATAATTGATCCGTGTCGTCTTGAGCAAAGGAAAACGCCATTCGTCTTGTGCGTAAAACTGCCAGCCTGCGATATGCTGAGAGGCATCAATTTTTTCGAAAAATCCACCCTGCCCAGTCCAAAATGAGAATGGGAACAAAAACAATAAAACACCAACGGCAACCAGCAACCCAGCTGACCATGCGAGAGCCCTTGCTGCTTGATCGTTGAAAAACATTTGTATCCATCGATACTTCAATTTATTCATTAGCATGTTCAAGTTGAAGTTCAATTTCTTTCAGCCGTGTGTGGAACGGCAATCACCTTACCCGTAACATGAGTGGTAAGCACGATAGCAGTCGATGTCGAACCAAAAGCATTGAGTTCATTAATAATGCGCTGCAAATGCTCAACATCAGTTGCGAGTACCCGCATGACTGCGCCATCTTCACCAGTGACAGTGTAGCAATCAACAATTTCTGGACAAGTCGCAACGTATTGCGCATAAGGTCGCCCTTGCTGAGTCGATACCCGAATCATGGCGGTGATATCGTAACCCAGGGCTTTGGGATTAATATCTGCTTTATAGCCGCGAATAATTTGATTACTCTCTAAGCGCTTAATCCGCTCCGACACAGCAGGCTGGCTCAAATGTACTTGACGACCAATTTCAGCATGCGACATACGCGCATCTTCTTGCAATAATTGCAGGATTTTTTGATCGTATTGGTCGATTTTTTGATTCATAAGCGAAGCCTTAGTTTTTCCAGAGAATTCAAAGCCAAACATGATTTTTACCATTTGATTCACATGGTATAAGCGCATTGTACGCGCTACAGTAGCATCTTCCAATATCTTCACATCAAGCTCGATCGACTATGAAAACTGCAATCACACCTCTCCAAATTCAGCGAATCGCCCAAGAACACGGTACACCATGCTGGGCTTATGATGCGCAGCTCATTCGTCGACAAATCGCACAACTCAAGCAATTTGATGTGATTCGCTTCGCCCAAAAATCCTGCAGTAATATTCATATTTTGAGGCTGATGCGCGAACAAGGGGTGTTGGTCGATTCAGTCTCACTTGGTGAAGTCGAGCGCGCTTTAGTAGCGGGTTATCAACCACAAGAAGCAGCCCAACATGCGCCTATCGTGTTCACGGCCGACTTGCTTGATCGCGCTGCACTCAAGCGCGTGGTTGAACTCAATATTCCGGTCAATTGCGGCTCACCACAAATGTTAGAACAATTAGGTCAAGCCCATCCTGGTCATCCTGTTTGGCTACGCATCAACCCAGGCTTTGGCCATGGCCATAGCCGCAAAACCAACACCGGTGGTGAGCAAAGTAAACACGGTATCTGGTTTGAAGAGCTCTCAGAGGCTTATGCTCTAATTCAGCGTTACGGACTGCAATTGATAGGCTTACACATGCATATTGGCTCAGGAGTGGACTACGACCACTTACAAAGCGTGTGCAATGCAATGTTGGAACAAGTTAAACTTTGCCCGCTGGATTTACACGCAATCTCAATAGGTGGTGGTTTATCGATTCCATATCAAACCGACGAAGCCACCGTCGATACCGCACACTACTTCAGCATTTGGCAACAAGCGCGAGAAAAAATTGAAAAGCATTTGGGACATAGCATTAGTATGGAGATTGAACCGGGACGCTTCTTAGTTGCCGAAGCTGGGATTTTGATTTCGGAATTGCGTGCGCAAAAACGTGTGGGCAATAACTTCTTTGTATTTGTGGACGCGGGCTTCAACGATTTGGTACGGCCATCGATGTATGGCAGCTTCCACAAAATTACTGCACATCATGCCGATGGTACTTTGCGTTTAGGGCCAAGCCGCCCTACTGTCGTCGCTGGTCCCCTGTGCGAATCAGGCGATGTATTCACCCAAGAAGAAGGGGGCGTGGTAAGTCATCAAGCACTTCCCGTTTGCGAAGTTGGCGACTTACTGGTATTCCACGACGCGGGAGCCTATGGTGCCAGCATGTCCTCTAATTACAACTCACGTCCTTTGATTCCCGAAGTACTTGTCGACAATCAGGACTTGAGACTGATACGTCGTCGCCAATCCATCCAAGAATTAATCGCACTCGAGCAATAAAATAATCTTAATGCCGATTTCATTTGGGCATTAACAAACCAGCATTGCGACTTCTTTCTACAGAATATGAGAGAAGTCGCATAAGCGCGACAGAATACTTTATTGCCTTATCAGGTTAGCAGCTTCACAAATTCGCCGACGAAGAAAGCCTTATCTCTGGTCGACTAGCCGATCGACTGTCTATATCAGGCGGATTATCTTCCCCACGATAAGTAAACACCAAAGAAAACTTAGTTTGTGAGGTCTGATTGCAACCTGCCGCGTGGAAAAGATTACTCGAAAAAAGTAAGACATCTCCTTGCCGCAGAGGCACCGTTTTTGCCTGAGCGATCAAGGCTTGATTCTCCGGCAAATCTGAGCGTAAAAATTGCGCGCTATCGAGTTGCTCGGACTGTACCTGCCATTGATGAGAACCAGGTAACACCAATAAGCATCCATTCTCTGGCTTTTCATCACGTAAAGCCAGCCACACACTAATCAACTCTGGACGTTGAAACTGCCAGTATCGGCTGTCACGATGCCAGCCCGTGAGGCTAGAATATCGCGCTTGCTTAGTCATGATGCAATTATGGTGTGCCTGCGATAACAATACCCTTTGGGCTAGTAATTGCTGCAAGGCTTGTGCGATCGCTGCTTGAGTTGCCCATTGCGCCAAAGTCTCTGAACGCGCATAGGCTTGCAATAATCGACGAGCAGTTCGCCCACCTTCTGCATCCCGCGATGCAGGCGCTCCAGGGTAGCGTGTATCGGCCTCGTATTCGATAGGGCCACGCTCTGCATCGAGTTCGCTCTGTGCGAACGCTATCACATCCTCACAAAATTGCGCCTGCGCCATCGCCGGCAGTATCACATAGCCTTGTGTTTGAAAATGGGAAATCTGAGTTGGATTCAACATATAAATTCAAGAGAACTTTCCGTTCTGCTTTTGTAATGAGTGAGGTAGTTTTGAGCTTTACGAGCTGGCATTATAGGACGAACTGCGCATAAAGATTAGATCGACATGAGTAGGTACAGACTCACTATAGGTAGATATAAGCGACATACCGAATGCGTAGATCGTGGATCGACCAAGCCTTGAATTTCACCGAACAATTCAAATTCATCCC
>CALKVB010000362.1 GCA_937996605.1 uncultured Oxalobacteraceae bacterium
AAGACACTCTTTCCCTACACGACGCTCTTCCGATCTGCTTGGCATCGAGCCCATGCCCAGTAAAACTAGCATCATCAAAAATATCAACCACTTGCTGTAATTCAGCAAAATGGTTTCCACCACCGATAGAGCCTAAAGCATGTTCAAAGTGAGTGTCGTCGAAATTCAAATCTTGCACGCGCTGTTTCCAAGCTGGACTCTGTTCAATCAATGGTCGATCGATATTGCCGAAACGTTTTACTAGCTTCGATACTGCTAATTTGGCAGTCGAGATCTCTGTTTGCATCAAACGCATGCCACAACCAATATCGCCGCCAATTAAGGCAGGGTAAAAGCGTTCCGCAGAGAAGAATGCCGCACCCACAGGATAGCCACGACCAGGATGTAAGTCAGGCATACCTGCAACTCTGTGCATGCCCTGTAGTTTTGCTGTGGTTTGTAACTGCTGGATTGCGCCTCCTTCAATCCACGTTTTTGTAGAGGCGATTACAGAGACTTGTTCTGTAATGATTTGTATAGAATTGCCCATAGGGAATCAACCTGTCAAATATGCAGGTCGTCGCCAGAGCGAATAGATTTTCGTATTTTGAAAACTCGGCGATCTTGAGGCCGAGAGCAAACCTTATGCCTGACGCAACCCGCGATTAAAAATAGCGATTGGTGTTTTCAGGTGATTTGTTGACATGTTGTACTCCTTATTATTGTTCTTTTCGTCGGGTTCTATAATGCGAGTTGATTTTTAAAACAACGCAAATTTCCCTCGCTCCTTGATTGTAACAAGATTTCTTCGATGTTTAAAGCGTGGACCATTCTAGATAGATAAACAAACCCAAGCCGAGTCAACGCAAAATTATTCCATACTCGATCGAATTCAATGTATTTACCTCAATCAAAGCGCAAGTCCTTCCTAGAGCTAGAGGGAAAACTGTATATTTGAGAAGTTATTTAAACCACGTCATCAACGGCTGCATCGATGGCACTACAAGAGGAATAATCCATGCACAATACTACGCAGACTCGTTACAACAAACTCGCCATTTATTTGCATTGGCTCATATTGTTTTTACTGATTGCCGTCTACGCCACCATCGAGTTTCGTGAAATTTTCCCTAAGGGAAGCGATCCACGCAAGGCAATGAAGATGTGGCATTTCATGTTGGGCTTATCCGTTTTCTTTCTTGTTATCTTGCGCATTGCCAATCGGTTCATGTCAACTGCGCCAGCCATCATTCCCACCCCACCAGCGTGGCAGGAAAAACTAGCGAAGCTCTTTCATCTCGCGCTATACCTTTTCATGATCGCGATGCCGCTCGCTGGCTGGATGATCCTCAGTGCAGAAGGAAAACCGATCCCATTTTGGGGCTTTGAATTACCTGCTCTGATTAGCCCCAACAAAGGACTCGCCGAGACCATAGAAGAAATCCATGTTACTTTCGGCACGGTCGGTTATTTCTTAATCGGCATCCATGCTTTGGCAGGCATTTATCACCACCATATGGTCAAAGATAACACTCTGAAACGTATGCTGCCTTAAGATCCCGAAAGGGCAAGAAGATGGTTTTCCTCTTGCCCTAAATCGAAGTCCAACTAAGTGAGTACATCACTCAGATTGATTCAATTACTTCGCGGTTGTCGGCTTCGATTCCGCTTCTTTTTGCAAACGCAGTTCCAAATTTTTCAGGCCCACCTCTGCTAACTTTTGGCAGGCAGTGTTATCGACTAAGGCGGCCTTAGCATCAAGGCGCTCCAAGATATTACTTCCCCCAGTGTGGCCCGTGATTAAGATTTCACATGGCGTTGCGCCAATTCTTGCGATGCTTGCGCGCAGTGCGGCAGCCATGCCACCTTCGCCTGAATAGCGATAGACATCATCAGAAATCGAGCCAAGGCTGTCTGAAAATACGAGTTGATGGCACACGCCGTTTTCACATTCTTTCCATGTCCAACCTGAGCCGCCCGGAGCATGTCCTGGCATCGGGATATTCCGTATCGACGTTTTCCCTACCTTCACCATTTGGCCGTCGCTAATCGTCTTCAGATTGGCGATGGGCGCAAAGGTCGATAAAATTTCAAACTGAGGATCACGGCGATCCGCCTTGCCGCTGCGCATTGTCTCTACGGCCTCTTGTCGAACCAATACCGTCGCTCCACTTGCTTTCTGAAACTGGGCAACGCCGCCCATATGATCATGATGTTCGTGCGTCGTCAGTATGGTACGAATATCATTTAAACGCACACCAATAGCCCGAAGACTCTTACTCACGCCTTCGAATGCATTCGCCGGCCCACTATCGATCAAGATATGACCTTGTGGATTCGCAATTAAAATCACGGAAATACCGCAAGTGCCAACATACCAAGAATTACCATACAAATGGCGCGGAGCCGTTGGCTCGTCCCAATTGTCCGACTTACATTCTTTGCTTAGAGTAGTGTCTTTCGCCAGCTGGGGCATCTTGACGCTAGCGTGCGCCGAAACTGGTGAACTGCAAAACATCAATGCGATTGCGCTTGCGAGAGTCAATTGAGTAAAGGAGCGTAAGTTTAATTTCATGCGATTTTTTCTGATTAAATATAAATGTAAGCGTTTAATTGCTAGCCTCTAAATGCAAGCGCTGATTGCAATAGCGCGGTTCTGTTTCAAGTACGAGACTAAAAAGTGCGCACATCATACCCTCAGCAAAGGCGAAAAGTAAGCATGCAAATGGTCAACACAGAATTAAATTCAAACTAATTGTGGAGCTAAAACACATTGATCGCAAAAGGAGTACAATTCTATTGCACCGCACAAATCACATCTGCAACACCATGCTCGAGGTGATATGCGAAAGTCCATTTCAAATGATCGTTGGCTTGCCACGATCACTCATACGAAGTAGCAGCTTGCTTCGACCCTCATTTGAAATAGATTTTCAAATTGTCGGAGAAAAATATGGAAACCAAGCAAGCATCAGCACTGCACCACATTGTCATTGTCGGCGGCGGCGCTGGGGGTTTAGAGTTAGCAGTGCGCCTCGGCAAACGCCTAGGTAAAAAAGGTAAAGCACGCATCACTTTAGTCGACGCTAGTCGCACCCATCTTTGGAAACCCCTTCTTCATCAAGTTGCTGCTGGCACCCTCGATAGCCATGCCGATGAACGCGAATACTTTGCACTGGCGCGCAGCAAACATTTCGAATTTCGCTTGGGTCGCATGCAAGGCCTATCGCGCGAGAAAAAAGAAATTTATCTCTCCCCTACCTTTGACGAAGACGGCCAAGAATTATTGCCACAACAGGCCATCGCTTACGACCAACTCGTGATTGCACTCGGCAGTCAAACCAATGATTTCGGTACCAAGGGTGCAAAAGAGAATTGCATCATGCTCGACTCTTTGCCTGCGGCAGAACGTTTTCATCAGAAATTAATTAATTTTTGTTTGCGAGCACAGTCTCAGCAACAGCAAGCGGGCGAAGGTCGCTTTACGGTAACCATCATTGGCGGTGGTGCGACGGGTGTTGAATTGGCGGCCGAATTGCATATGACGACCAAGATCTTATCCAGCTATGGCTTAGTCAATTTCCATCCCGAGAAAGATTTGAAAATAGTGATCGTGGACGCCTCCCCTCGCCTTTTGCAAATGCTACCAGAACGCCTATCAGATTCCGTCGCTAAGGAATTACGCAGCATCGCCATTGAGATTCATACCAATGAGAAAGTGGTAGAAGTGAGCAAAGAAGGTGTGGCTATGGCCAGTGGTAAATTTATTCCTAGCGGCATCGTGGTTTGGGCTGCGGGTATCAAGGCGCCCGACTTTTTACGCGACATCGATGGCCTAGAGAGCAATCGCTTAAACCAACTTGTGGTCCATCGCAATTTGCAAACCACACGAGACGCCAGCATCTTCGCATTGGGTGACTGCTGTGCTTGCCCGCAAGGCGAAGGTCAAGCGAACGTGCCGCCACGCGCCCAATCGGCGCACCAGCAAGCGGCATGTTTAGCAGATTCTCTATGTCGCGCCATGCATGGCAAGCCACTCAAAGATTTCACGTATAAAGACCATGGATCTTTGGTTTCTTTAGGCAACTACAGCACCGTAGGTAGTTTAATGGGGGCAATTGCAAGTGGCTCGGTGTTTATCGAAGGCACGCTGGCGAAATGGATGTATTGGTCACTTCATAAACACCATCAAGTCGCCGTCAATGGTTGGTTTCATACTTGGTTATCGACTTGGGCTGAAACCATTGATAGAGTCAGAAATCCACGCATCAAGCTACATTAATTAAAATTACTACTTGAAGCTGTGGCAAGTGTCATCACACTAAGTCGATGACACTTGCACTGCTATACATTTGGCAGCGCCTCACAGTGTTTTACTCAGGGCGCACATTGATGATAAATATCTTAGAATCCGCATCAAAACCCAACTTGTAAATCAAGGTTTCATGTTTCATCCGAACGCGGTAATCAAACTTTTTTTGTCCATTTTGCTCATCAAATTTGAGCAATTCAATTGCTACAAACTCTCCATACTCTTTCAAATCCTCAGCCAATTCGCGTAAGCGATCTGGAAAAATCACTTTCGCCGTTTTTTCCGCGAACACTTCTCGTGGAATAGTGCCTGAAATGATGTTTAACAAAATCTCTTTGGCGCGTGCTTTGCTATGTGTATCTACATCGGGAATCGCGTTAGGCGTTTTGATCTTCAACGCTGGTAGTATTTCTGCTGCAATCAAATCAGCGATGCGTTTAGGATTTGCGCCAGATCGATTCGTCAATACGATCACACTGAGATGATCATCGACGTAACGACTAATTTGTGTGGTAAAACCTTGCCAAGCGCCGCCATGCTCAATGTTCCTATGACCATTTGTTTCCGACAAAAACCACCCATAGCCATAATCGAAAGTACTCCCATTATTTAGTTTAACAGGCGTCCAACTCAAGGTTTTCTCTTCGTTTTTCAACGGGAAATTTTGATACAACGCGAGATCCCACAATGCTAAATCATGTGCAGTTAAATATAAGCTTCCGTCCGCCGTTCGGTTGAGAGCGGGCGAAACCCACTCTTGATTTTTCCATTCTCGCTTCACTAGATCATAACCAGCGGCACGATGCGGAATAATACTGCGCTCGTCGATAATACGTGTTTGCATTCCCAGTGGCTCAAAAATTCTTTGCCGCAATTGGTCGCCATAGAACTGTCCGCCGGCCTTGTTCGCAATGAAGCCAAGTAGGTGATATCCCATATTCGAATACTGCCACTTTTCTCCCGACTTAAATAACATCGGCACAGTCGCTTCGAGCTCAATCAACTCTTGGTCTGTATAGTTCTTCTTGAAATCTAATTTGCGGTAAGGATCATCCAAACCTGATGTATGCGTCAGCAATTGATGAATGGTGATTCCCTTCCAGCTATCGGGAATACTCTCTAAATATTTTTCGATAGGGTCTTGCAAACTCAACTTTCCATCACGCGCCAATAAGAGAATCAATGCCGCAGTGAACTGCTTACCGACGGAACCAGATTGAAAAATAGTTTGTGGACTCACCTTAACTTGATGTTCTACATTCGCCAGGCCATAGCCCTGTTCTTTGACAATTTTACCTTTATGTACGATCGCAATACTCACACCAGGAATCCGTTGTCGCTGCATTTCACGCACTACTTGCTGATCAATCGTATCTGCACGAGAGGGTTCTGTTACCATCAGAAAACCTAGCACCAAAGCTAAAGCGCCCAAAATCTTCATTATCTATCCTTAGAAAGTTAAGAAAAAAACTGCATCTCATCGACATCACGACCTAATCACCGAGTCGGCAAATAAGCTGTATTTGAGCGACGCTTCGATTGACCTAGATGATAGGTAAAAGAAGATAGAACATATAAATAGCGAGCGCTACACGACAGAGACGGCAAGCAAGAATAAAAGGCAATTCGGCCAAGGTCAACAACCAAATTCTTCACCGAACAAGGAAGAGCAAGGATTCGCAGACGTTCGCACACACGACTCAAGACTTTCCAATGCCCAGGAAATTACTTCAGCAAAGATGCATGCAAAATTAATAAGCAGGTGGGCGATGCAATACCGTAACGCCCTCGCCTTCTCGTCCTTGAAAGAAGCTAGCTGAGGCTTGTTTGCCGTAGTACAAACGCACGATTTGCATCGCGATCCAAGGCTTTGCGTTTTGAGCAAGCTGGACCACCAAACGTAATTCCGCAAACACTGGTTCACCCTGTTGATTGTGCATCACTGGATATGCTTGAAAACGAGGTTGTATGATCCAGTCGTGGGCGTTCGGTAGATGATCTAATTCAGCTGCGGTCGGGCCAATGTATAAATCTTTGCCAGCGCAGGAATAAATATTTTTTGCGACGACATCTTGCGGTGCTATGCCCAAACTACGCCAAGCATCGGCTCTTACATTTTGTGGCTCAAATGGAATTGCCATTTCGGATGCCAAACCTTTGTGCACCAAGTAATACCAAACAGGATGACTATGCCATTGTATCTGGGCGTTTTGCAGTTGCTGCAAACAGACCCCTTCATCCTCTAATTCACTCAGAATCAAACGATTTAACACACTATCGTGCTGAACTCGTTGCTTGCCATTCTTTGAAAATAAGCGCCCTTGACTATCGCCTTGCAATTGATGCGGCTCAATCAGCGGCAGCTTCCACAATAATGCACTGGCGTGCAAATCAAATAGTGTGCTTCGCTTCCATGGCTGAAACTCCAAAATCGCTGCTTGTTCGCCTTTACATAGCCAATTCTGCGTCGCGACATGCCAACTTTTTCCGTTTACAGGATTCTGCCACGGCACGCAATCAGCCAAGGCTGGCCACAGTTCTGCATGTGTTTGATGAATGTGGTAACCCGTCGCCAGTAGAGAAGTAAATGCCTGAAATTCCACCAAACGTAAATCCCAAGTATCGCCATCTACAACCAAGGCATAATCGATGGTCAAGACATCCGCATCGTGTTGATGCTGCCAATTTAACATACGCTCAGCGCGCAGATATGGCGCCGCTGCTTCGCATAATGAGAATGCTCTTTGTTCCAACTTTTCTTGTAAGCGCGTCGATGCGACTAAAGGCCATTCCGAAAACAAAGTCGTTTGTTCGGGCAAATAATTAGTGCCAGCGAAGCGCGACCAAGTTTCTTGCATCAGCGATTTTGAGATTGGCGATGCGCGTAACAACTCATCACTCAAAGCATGAAACGGCGCACTTGCTTGCCTATTCGATTTATTGGACAGTATGGAATCGCGCACTGTGGACTTCCTCCGTCTCATGAATCAAATGCTGCACCAAGGTTTGATAATTTTCAGAGCGTTTGAAAATACCGCGCTGAATATCAGACGAAGCGCCATAAATAAACAGAGCATCGAGTTTTTCACGCATGCCTTGGTATAAATTTAGTTGCAGGGCAACCGGCGTCAAGCGCAACATCCAGCTATCGAAATAATCGTGCAGACTGACAGAGGCTTCGCTTTCCCAATCAATCAATTCAGCTGCAAGACCACGACGACGAACCCGCCATTTGTTTTCCTCAAGACAGGCGCGCGACAAAGGCTTAGGTAAGCTACCTTGTTGATAGTCCTGAACCAAAGTAGCCACCTCGCATTGCAACAGCGCAGTAATCAACCAAATATGATCTAACGATGGCGTCGCATCACAAATGCGAACTTCTAGTGTGTGATAGTGGTGATGCAGGCGTAAGTCTTCCCACATGCCATGTTGCGCTTCGAGGGTGCCAACTTTGCGCAACAGTTCTATGTGTTTAAAATAGTCTTCTTCTGAAGCCCAAATATCCGGTGTTCCCATGCGAGGCAAGCGATCTAAGATGGAGTGACGCCAACTTTGAACGCCGGTATCACGCCCTTCGAAGAACGGTGAGCTTAAGGAAATGGCAAACACTGGCGCCAAACTATTGCGCAGGGAATTGAAGATAACCATTGGCGGTATCCCTTCCGGTAATCCCAAGTGCACATGAAAGCCGTAGGACACCAAGCTGCG